>JBFWIY010000069.1:0-9061 GCA_050255855.1 Desulfovibrionaceae bacterium | reverse complement strand
TCCGAATCCCGGGGCTAAGGCCACCCGACCCCGCCCCCCTCCCGTTAGAAAGATTCCGGCGACGGCCTTCCGCCCCCCGGGACGTCCGGGCATTCCCCTCCGGCCCCGCGACCGGGCCCGCCGGCCGCGGCCGCTCCGCTCACCAGACGGGCGCGGGACGGCCGCGCCGCCGGGGCGACCTCCGGCGCGCCCCGGCCCGCGCGGGTTTCCGCCTCCTGCGCCGCCCTCCTCCGTCCCCCCGCCCTCCGGGGAACCCATTAATTTTTTCCGCCGCGCGGCTCCCCCGCTGCGCCTTGGCATTCCAAAAAGTTTTGCAATAACCTACCAAAACTATATGCTATTTTCTTAAATCCATACCTTGACGGTCCCATATCCGTTTCGATAGCACCGTGCGGCTGTGTAAATTCCATACTCTTTTTGAAGGGAATTGGCAGAGGCAGGCCGCACGACGCCCCCCCGACGCACGCGACGGCCAGTGAGGAGTTCACGGAGGAATCGTTCAAGGACTGGGGTATGCAGAAACGGAAACAGTTTTCGCCCTGGGCGGGAGGCATGGCCGTCATGGCCCTGCTGGTCGCCGTGTGCATCGGCGCGCCGGCCATCGGCATGGATGCCGCCCCCAAGACCGCGGTGGTTGACCGCATCGTCATCGACGAAATGGCCCGGTTCGGGGACCTGGAGTTGCCTCCGGTCTCGTTCTTCCACGCCAAACACACCAAGGCCATGACCGAGGCCGGGAAGGACTGCACCGTCTGCCACAAGGAAAAGGACGGCAAGCTGCTCCTGCTCTTCCAGCGGCCGGACAACGCCGCCGGGGCCGGCCTCAAGGAGATCTA
Source organism: Desulfovibrionaceae bacterium (assembly GCA_050255855.1). Classification (GTDB taxonomy): domain Bacteria; phylum Desulfobacterota; class Desulfovibrionia; order Desulfovibrionales; family Desulfovibrionaceae. The sequence continues at coordinate 8,225 of JBFWIY010000069.1, read as the reverse complement.
CCACCAGGGCTGCATCGGCTGCCACACCACGCAGGCCGAGGCGGGCAAGCCCGCCGGTCCGCGCGAGGGCCAGTGCCGGGACTGCCACCAGGTGGCCCCGGGCCAGACGCCCCGGCCCCTGGACGCCGGGTTCGACAACACCCTGCACTACCGCCACTGGGCCTCCAAGCAGATCGTCTTCCAGGGCGACAAGGACAATTGCGGCGTCTGCCACCACGTCTACAAGCCCGAGCTCAAGAAGACCGTCTACGAAAAGGGCAAGGAAGGCTCCTGCCGCTTCTGCCACCTGGACAAGCCCGTGCAGGACAAGGACGCCAAGGTGGAGATCCGCGACCTCCAGGACGCGGTGCACCAGAACTGCGTCAACTGCCACCTGAGCCTCAAGAAGTCCGGGGCCGAGGCCTTCGGGCCCGTGGACTGCGGCGGCTGCCACTCCCCGGAGGGGCGCATCGAGGTCAAGGCGCACGACGTGAAGGTCCTCAAGGACCTGGGCGGCGAGCTGCCCGCCCTGCCCATGCAGCGGCCCGAGACGGCCATGATCCTGCCGCCCCTGCCCGAAAAGGCCCAGCCCGGCGACAAGATCGCCGCCATGCCCCCCGTGGCCTTCGACCACAAGGCCCACGAAAAGGCCAACGACTCCTGCCGGACCTGCCACCACAAGGGCATGCAGGCCTGCTCCACCTGCCACACCCCGGCCGGTGACGAGAAGGGCGGATTCGTGACCCTGGACGTGGCCATGCACGACGCCAAGAGCCGCCAGAGCTGCGTGGGCTGCCACCGCGCGGAGCAGCAGGCCCGCGACTGCGCCGGGTGCCACCGCGGCCAGACCCAGGCCGCCCGCACCCCGGACGCCTCCTGCAACACCTGCCACGTCAAGCTGCCCGAGGGCATGGACCTGGTGCAGGCCAGCCGTCTGGACGAGCCCGGCCGCCAGGGCCTAGCCGCCCGGCTCATCGAGGCCGCCCGGGCCATGGCCCCGGCCTACGCCCCCGAGGACATCCCCGAGACCGTGACCATCGGCGGCCTGTCCAAGGACTACAAGCCCGCGGCCTTCCCGCACCGCAAGATCGTCCAGAAGCTCCTGGAGCCCCTGGGCAAGGACAAGCTGGCCGCGGCCTTCCACGCCCAGAAGGGCCTCGTATGCCAGGGCTGCCACCACAACAGCCCGGCCTCCATGACCCCGCCGACCTGCGCCAGTTGCCACGGCAAGCCCTTCGCCGCGGCCACGCCGGACCGTCCGGGGCTCAAGGCGGCCTATCACGGCCAGTGCATGAGCTGCCACAAGGCCATGGGAATCACCGAGTTGGCCAAGGGCGAGCAGAAGCTCTCCGCCACCTCCTGCGTGGTCTGTCACGACGAGAAGAAGTAGCACTGAGGAGCCCGACCCATGTTGAGAAGAACCTTCCTCGGCCTGATGGGCGCCGCCGCGGCGTCCCTGGCCTGCGGCAAACCCGCGCAGGCCTCCCCGAGCTTCGCGGGATACCCCGACGCCAAAGGCGTGCTGTTCGACTCGACCCGCTGCATCGGCTGCCGCAAATGCGAGGCCGCGTGCAACGCCGTCAACGAGCTGCCCGCCCCGGAAAAACCCTTTGACGACCTGAACGTGCTGGAGACCCAGCGCCGCACCTCCGCCTCGGCCTTCACCGTGGTGAACCGCTACCAGGTGGGCGACAAGAGCGTGTTCCGCAAGATCCAGTGCAACCACTGCATGGAGCCCGCCTGCGCCTCGGCCTGTTTCGTGCAGGCCTTCAAGAAGGAGCCCTCGGGCGCGGTGTCCTACGACCCCTCGGTGTGCGTGGGCTGCCGCTACTGCATGGTGGCCTGCCCCTTCTACGTGCCCGCCTACACCTACGACGACCCCATCACCCCCCAGGTGCGGAAGTGCACCATGTGCGACCCGCTCATCAAGGCGGGCAAGCGCAGCGTGCCCGGGTGCGTGGAGGCCTGCCCCAAGGAGGCCCTGGTCTACGGCCGCCGCGACGAGCTCCTGGCCATCGCCCGGGAGCGCATCCGCCGCAGCCCGGGCATGTACGTGGACCACATCTACGGCGAGCACGAGATGGGCGGCACCAACTGGCTGTACATCTCCGGCGCGCCCTTCGACGCCATCGGCCTGGACACCAGCCTGGGCAGCAAGGCCGCGCCCGAGCTCACCAAGGGCGCGCTGGGCGGCGTGGCCATGGTGGTGGGCCTGTGGCCGGTGCTGCTCACCGGCATCTACGGCGTCACCAAGTCCACCCGCCAGGAGGCCAGCAAGGCGCGCATGGACGCGGTGGCCGACGCCCTGGCCAAGGCCGCCGAGGAGCGCGACGCCGCGCTGAAGGCCGCCCGTGAGAAGGCCGACAAGGAACGCGAGACGGCCGTGGATCGCGCCGTCAAACAGGCCCTGGACGAGGCCGCCAAGCAGGCGGCCGCGGCCAAGGCTCCCGAGGAGGGCGAGTAATGTCCGACGCAACGACCTTCGAAAAGCGGAAATATCCGCTCGTCACCCCGTTCAACATCGTGGCGGGCATCATCCTGCTGGTGGGCCTGGGCATCACCGTGCTGCGCTTCACCGGCGGCCTGGCCGCGGTCACCAACCTGGACGACAACAACCCCTGGGGGCTGTGGATCGGCTTCGACCTGCTGTGCGGCGTGGCCCTGGCCGCCGGCGGCTACATCACCAGCTCCGCGGTCTACATCTTCGGGCTGAAGAAGTACCACGGCGCGGTGCGTCCGGCCATCCTCACGGCCTTCCTGGGCTACGCCTTCGTGGTGGTGGCCCTGCACTACGACGTGGGCCGTCCCTGGCGTCTGGTCTACCCCCTGTTCTGGCAGCCGGGCCCGACCTCGGTGCTCTTCGAGATCGGCCTGTGCGTGTTCGTGTACCTCAGCGTGCTCTTCATCGAGTTCACCCCGGCCGCCCTGGAGTGGCTGGGCCTGAAGAAGATCCGCAACCTGGTGGTGAAGGCCACCATGGCCCTGACCATCATGGGCGTGATCCTCTCCACCATGCACCAGAGCTCGCTGGGCGCGCTGTACCTCATCACCCCGGGCAAGCTGCACCCCCTGTGGTACTCCTCCTACCTGCCCATCTTCTTCTTCGTCTCCTCCGCGGTGGCCGGGCTGTCCATGGTCATCTTCGAGGGCTCGCTCTCCCACCGCTGGCTGCACGAGAAGATGGACCAGGGCTACCTGGGCCGCCACGAGGACTTCGTGTTCAGCTTCTCCCGGGCCGCGGCCTGGGTGCTCATGGGCTACTTCACCATCAAGGTCATCGGCATCGCCGCCGACGACAACTGGCGCTACCTGGCCACCCCCATGGGCGGCTGGTTCCTGGTGGAGATGCTCGGCTTCGTGGCCCTGCCCGGCTTCCTGTACGCCATCGCCGCGCGCGAGCGGAACATGCGGCTCGCGCAGTGGACCGCCCTGCTGGCCGTGCTGGGCATCGTGCTCAACCGCTTCAACGTCTCCCTGGTGGCCTTCAACTGGAAGCTCCCGGCCGCCCAGCGCTACTTCCCGAGCTGGCAGGAGATCTGGATCTCCGTCTTCGTGGTCACGCTCATCGTGCTCTGCTTCCGCTGGATCTCCCGGGCCATGCCCATCTTCTTCGAGCACCCGGACTATCCCGAGCCCCACGAGGCTCCCGCCGCGGCCGAACACGGCGCGCACCACTAACCCCAAAGGAGCGACCATGCACTTCTATACGCTGCAGGACTTCCTGACCCACACCAAGGGGCTCATCTACGTGCTCATGGGGGGGGCCCTGGTGTGCTTCGTGCTCTGGTGGCGCTTTCTCACCGGGCGCGATCCCGAAAACCACAAGAACGTGAAGTAGCGCGCGGCGCGACAAGGGAGAACCGTCATGTACCAAGTGCTGACCGGCCCGCTGCTCTGGGCCTCCATCATCATCTGCGTCGTGGGGCTGGCCGTCCGCGTGGTCCGCTACATCCGCGGCCTGGATGCGCTGGCCGACCGCGTGGCCTACTCGGCCTTCCCGACCTACGGCATCAAGGGCGCCGTCCGCTCCATCCTGTTCTGGATGCTGCCCTTCGGCACCCGCAGCTGGCGGGTGAAGCCCGGCTTCACCATCATGTTCTTCGCCTTCCACGCCGCCCTGGTCATCGTGCCCCTGTTCCTCATGGGACACGCCATGGTCCTGGGCGTCGACGGCTTCTGGCCCACCCTGCCCATGCCCGTGGCCGACGCCCTCACCGTGGCCACCCTGGTGGCGGCGGTGTTCGTGGCCCTGCGCCGCATCGGCCTGCCCGAGGTGCGCATCCTGACCACCGCCTACGACTGGATCATCCTGCTCCTGGCCGTGGTCCCGGTGCTCTCGGGCTTCCTGGCGGTGCACCACGTGGGCGACTACGACTTCTGGCTCTACACCCACATCATCAGCGGCGAGATCTGCCTTGTGGCCATCCCGTTCACCAAGCTCTACCACGTCGTCGGCTTCTTCCTGTCCCGGGCCCAGCTCGGCATGGACTTCGGCATCAAGCGCGGCGGCAAGAAGAAGAACTTCGCCTGGTAGCAAACCGGCGATCCAAGGAGTGAGCCATGCCTGAGGGAACCCTCTGCAACCGCAAACCCATCGATACCAAGGAAGCCCTGGACACCCTGCTCGCCGACAAGGGCGGCAAGGTCTATTATGAGGAGATGCTCTCCCTCGATGTGGACTGGGAGAAGCTCAAGACCTCCATCCAGAAGTCCTGCAAGTCCAAGACCCAGACCTGGCTGGACATGTGCGCCCACTGCGGGCTGTGCGCGGACTCGTGCTTCCTGTACTCCGTCAACAACGACGACCCCACCCAGGTCCCGTCCTATAAGATCCAGACCACCCTGGGCGAGATGGTCCGCCACGTGAAGAAGAACAAGCCCGTGGACAACGAGTTCATGCGCTACTGCATGGAGACCGCCTGGAGCAAGTGCACCTGCTGCAACCGCTGCGGCACCTACTGCCCCTACGGCATCGACATGGGCGTCATGTTCAGCTACCTGCGCGGCCTGCTCTTCTCCCAGGGCTTCGTCCCCTGGGAGCTCAAGATCGGCTCGGGCATGCACCGCGTCTACCACGCCCAGATGGACGTGACCACCGAGGACTGGGTGGAGACCTGCGAGTGGATGTGCGACGAGCAGCAGGACGAATGGCCGGGCCTGGAGATCCCCGTGGACAAGGAAGGCGCGGACATCATGTACACCTGCAACGCCCGCGAGCCCAAGCACTACCCCGAGGACCTGGCCGAGGCGGCCATCCTCTTCCACCTGGCGGGCGAGAACTGGACCGTGCCCAGCGAGGGCTGGGAGCAGACCTCGCTGACCATGTTCGCCGGGGACTGGGAGGGCTGCAAACAGCAGGTCCTGCACATCTACGACGCCATCGAGCGCCTGAAGCCCAAGCGCGTCATCGGCACCGAGTGCGGCCACGCCCACCGCGGCACCGTGGTGGAGGGCCCCTACTGGGCCGGACGCAAGGACGGCGAGCCCCCGGCCCCCTACATCCACTACGTGGAATGGATCGCCGAGGCCCTGCGCATGGGCAAGATCAAGATCGACCCGACCAAGCGCATCAAGGAGCTCGTCACCTACCAGGACTCCTGCAACTACATCCGCAACCACGGCATGGCCGACACCGTGCGCGAGATCATGAGCTACATCGTGGAGCCGGGGTACTTCGTGGAGATGACCCCCCACCGCGAGCACAACTACTGCTGCGGCGGCGGCGGCGGTTTCAACGGCATCGGGCGCTACCGCAAGCAGCGCAACAAGGCGCTCATGTGCAAGCGCGACCAGATCCTGGCCACCGGGGCCAAGCTGGTCATCTCCCCCTGCCACAACTGCTGGGACGCCATCCGCGACCTGGAGGAGGAGTACAAGATCGGCATCCGCTGGTCCTTCCTCAAGCCGCTGCTCCTCAAAATGGCCATCATCCCCGACCACCTCAAGCCCGCCGAGGAGTAGGCGTTATAATTCCATACTAATTGTATGGTAATTACCCCCGAAGCAGGATAGCCAGCATCATGAACAGGATAACATTGCTCCGCGACGGCGGCGTCACCAGCCAGGGCCAGCCCATCCAGGGGCCGGTGCTGCGCTTCCTGCGCTGCGCCGTGGAGCTCGCCGGGGACTACACCCTGCGCGCCTTCTTCCTGATGATCGGACGCTACCCCGAACTCGGGGAATTGAGCGAGTTCATGCCCTCCCTGCTGGCCCGGGCGGCTTCGGCCGGTCCCGGGGAACGGCGCGTGGAGGGCGTGGACAGGCTCACCCTGCTGCGCACCGTGGAGATGGTCGGATTCCCCGGCAAGCCCCGCATGGAGATCTACACCTCCCTGCTGGGCGACGGGCCCTCCGGACGAATGGAAGTCCGCCTGCTGCAGATCGAGGACCTGCTGGACACCCCGCTGACCCTCGGCCCCCTGCGCCACGTGGTGCTCGGGGACTCGATGGACATCTTCGAGTTCGAGACCGAATACACCCTGTTCGACTTCATCGAAGGGGTGAGCTGGGAGCTGAGCTTTCACGGTACGCCGCTTTCATGCAAAATCGGCAGCAACATCAAGAGGTAGCACTATGTACTACGAAAAAATACTCTTCGCGACCACCGCCTCCCCCACCTGCGACAACGCGGCGAAGGTGGCCTTCGACATGGCCGCCAAATACGACGCCGAGCTGGTGGTGCTCCACGTGCTGGGCATCCCCTCGCGGGGCTTCTCCACCCAGGTGCAGGACGTCAAGACCGGCGACATGGAGGAGTTCTACGACGACAACTACATCGCCCTGGTCAAGGAGGAGATCACCTCCTACTACGGCGAGCTCCTGGAAAGCGTGGACAAGGTCCGCATCGAGCTGGTGGCGGGCGTGCCCGCCACGGAGATCCTGCGCACGGCGCGCCAGGAGGGGGCGGACCTCATCATCATCGGCTCCCACAACACCGACCAGGACGTGACCAGCACCCGCTACCGCGGCGCGGCCGGCACCACCATGCGCAAGGTCGCCAAGCGCGCCCGCTGCCCCGTGGTCATCATCTCGCGCCCCTGCACCACCTGCTGGAAGCTCTTCTCCAACATCGTCTTCGCCACGGACTTCTCCAAGGCCGCGGACTCGGCCTTCCTCTACGCCGCCAAGTCCGCCCAGGCCATCGGGGCCCGGCTCTACCTGTTCCACTCCTACGACCTCACCTCCTCCTACGTCGGCGGCAAGGCCCCGACCCAGACCGAGATCGAGGCCCACGTGACCTCGGCCCGCCTCAAGATGGAGGAGAAATACCTCTACCAGCTCAAGGGCTGGGACAACTACGAGGTGGCCATCTGGGAGGGCACGCCCTACGTGGAGATCCTCAAGTACGCCCGGGACAAGCAGGCCGACCTCATCGTCATGGCCCACCACACCCGCGAATACGCCAACGAGGAGGACGCCGAGATGGGCTCCACCGTGGAGCAGGTCGTGCTGCGCTCGCCCTGCCCCGTGGCCTCGGTGAACCACCCCGACATGGTGATCGGGAAGTAGGGGCGGCCATGGACGGCAAGGGACGCTCCGTGCTGGTGGTGGACGACGAGATGCACCTGCGCATCTTCATCGCCACGGTCTTCGAGACCAACGGCTTCTCGGTCCGCTCGGCCCGCGACGGGGCCCAGGGCCTGAAGCTCGCCCAGCAGTCGCGCCCCGACCTCATCACCCTGGACCTGATGATGCCCGGCGAGGGCGGCGTGCGCATGTACCGCGCGCTCAAGGCCGACCCCCGGCTCCGGGACGTGCCGGTCATGGTGGTCTCCGCCGTGGCGGACGCCACCTTTCGCCATTCCCTGCGGACCGTTTCGGCCGGGCTCGACCAGGCCCTGCCCCCGCCGCAGGCCTATGTGGAAAAACCCCCCACGGCGCCCGCCCTGCTGGCGGCCGCGGGCCGGGTTCTCGGCTCCATTGCGCCCCCGGCCGGAACGGACCGGGAAACACCGTAACCCAAAGCGAGGTATGGTCATGGCAAAGAAGATCATGATCGTGGACGACGATCCGCACATCGTGGACTATCTCAAGGCCCTGTTCGAGGACAACGGCTACCAGACCTGCACCGCCAACGACGGGGAGCAGGCCCTGCACGTCATGGAGGCCGAACGGCCCGATCTCGTGACCCTGGACCTGGAAATGCCCAATGAATGGGGGCCCCGCTTCTACCGCAAGTTCTCCCAGCGCGACGCCCTGAAGGAGACCCCGGTCATCGTCATCAGCGGCCTGTCCGGCATCCACCT
>JBFWIY010000068.1:0-9071 GCA_050255855.1 Desulfovibrionaceae bacterium | reverse complement strand
GGTGGTGCCCTTGGCGAGCTGGGAGTCCACGGTGATGGTGCCGCCCATGAGCTGCACCAGGCGCTTGACGATGCCCAGGCCCAGGCCGGTGCCGCCGTACTGGCGGGTGGTGGAGCCGTCCACCTGGGTGAAGGCCTCGAACACGTAGTCGAGCTTGTCGTCGGGGATGCCGATGCCGGTGTCGGCCACGGAGAAGAGCAGACGCCGCGGGGCCCCGGAGCGCAGCCGGGGCAGCTCGTGCACGGCCACGGTGACGGAGCCCTTGGGGGTGAACTTCAGGGCGTTGCCCACCAAGTTGAAGAGGATCTGGCGCAGGCGCAGGGGGTCGGCGATGATCTGGCGGTTCATCCCTTCGGGCAGGGTCAGGCGCAGGTCCAGCCGGCGCTCCTGGGCCTGGTGGGCGAAGGCGCGCAGCAGGTTGTCCAGCAGCTCGTCCAGGTCGAAGGCCTGGGGGGTGAGGCGCATGCGGCCGTGCTCCATGCGCGAGATGGTCAGCACGTCGTCCAGCACGCCGAGCAGGCTGCGGCTGGAGAGATAGGCCGTGTCCACGTATTCGGCCTGGACCTCGTCCAGGGTGGTCTGGCGCAGGAGCTGGATCATGCCCAGCACGCCGTTGAGGGGGGTGCGGATCTCGTGGCTCACGTTGGCCAGGAACTCGCTCTTGGCCTGGCTGGCGGCCTCGGCCGCCTCCTTGGCGCGCCGCAGCTGGTTCTGGGTCTCGATGAGGTCGCCGATGTCCATGACCCCGGCCAGGGCCCCGGTGTAGCGGCCGTCGTCGTCGGTGAGGGAGGTGGAGGCCAGTCGGGCCTGGAGGGTGGAGCCGTCCCGGCGCAGGAACTCGAAGTTGTGCTCCTCGTCGATGCCCTGGCGGCGGCGTTCCAGGGTGGCCTCGCCCTCGGCCTAGCGCTCCGGGGCGATGAACTCCTGGATGCGCTGGCCGAGGATCTCCTCGGGCTCGTAGCCGAGCATCTCGGCCATGCGCCGGTTGATGAAGCTGGTCCGGTCCTCGGCGTCCAGGAGCCAGATGCCCTCCTGGAGGTTGTTGACCACCAGCTCGTGCATGCGCTGGGTGGCGTCCAGGGCCTCCTGGGTGCGCTGGCGCTCGTCGGACTCCACCCGCAGGGCGGCGGTGCGTTCGGTGACGAGCAGCTCCAGGCGCTGGCTGTGCTCGGCCAGCTGGCGCTCCTGGTCGGCCTTTTCCAGGAGCAGGGCCAGGAGCTGCACGGCGTTGCGCACCAGGGTCTGCTGCTTGGGGGTGAGCGGCTTGGCCTCCTCGTTGGCCTGGATGAAGCCGTACTTGCCGTTGTGGGTCTGGACCGGGAAGGTGAGCTGGCGCGGCGAGGCGAAGGCCACGTGGTGGAAGCGCACCGGCTCGAAAAGCCGCCCCAGGGAGTCGCAGAACAGGGCCGTGGCCAGGTCCGGGCTGCGCAGCTGGGACAGGGTGAGCATCAGCAGGAACAGGTCGTGTGAGGGATTGCCTTTCATTTCAGGAGTCCGTGGCTGATGGCGGGGTCGGTCGGGCTGGGCAAGCGGTCTCCCCTCCGGGGTTCACGTGTCGTCATTTTGATTGTTATCCGCATTTTCCATTGGAGGCCACATAAAAATGAAGAACACACGGGAATCGCGGAAAAAGGTCCGTCCGCTCCGGTCTAGGGTTTGGGTTGGGGGTCGGGCTCGGGCCGGGGCGCGGGCTGGGCCCCGCCCGGGCGGGCGGGCTTGCGGTTCGACGGCCGGCCGAAGGCGCGCAGCCCCTCGGCCAGGGCCTTGAGCCGCTTGTTCACCCGGTCGTAGATGCCGCCGGGCCGGAAGGAGCCGTCCTTGTTGACGCCCGCCTTGCGGCCGGTGAGCAGCTCCAGGCCCTGGGCCACGTGGCCCGCGCTCCAGACGTGGAAGCGCCCTTCGGCCACGGCCTGGACCACCTCCGGGTCGAGCATCAGGTCGGCCTCGTTGGCCGCCGGGATGAGCACGCCCTGGCGGCCGGTGAGCCCGGCCTTGCGGCAGCAGCGGTAGAAGCCCTCGATCTTCTCGTTCACCCCGCCGATGGCCTGGATCTCGCCGCGCTGGTTCACCGAGCCGGTGACGGCCACGTCCTGGCGCAGGGGGAGATTCGCGAGGCTGGAGAGCAGGGCGTAGAGCTCGGTGGAGGAGGCGGAGTCGCCGTCCACCCCGCCGTAGGACTGCTCGAAGGCGATGGACGCGGCCAGGCCCAGCGGTTTGTCCTGGGCGAAGACGCGGCGCAGGTATCCGGCCAGGATCTGCACGCCCTTGTTGTGGGTGGGGCCGGAGAGGTCCGCGTCGCGCTCGATGTTGATGATGCCCTCGCGGCCCATGGCCGTGGCCACGGTGATGCGCGAGGGGCGGCCGAAGGCGTAGTCGCCGGTGGAATAGACCGCCAGGCCGTTGATCTGTCCCACCACCGCGCCCTGGAGGTCCAGGAGCAGGGTGCCCCGGTCGATCATCTCCTGGATGAGCTCCTCGGTGCGGTTGGAGCGGTAGATGCGGCCGCGCAGGGCGGCCTCCAGGTGCTCCGCGGCCACGGCCTCGGCCTGGTCGCGCCGGGCCAGGTGGTCGGCCTCGGCCAGCAGGTCGGCCAGCAGGGGGAAGGCCGTGCTGAGCTTCTCGCGCCGCCCGGCCATGCGGATGGCGTGCTCCAGCAGGGCGGCCACGGCCCCGGCGGTGAAGGGCAGCAGCCCCTCCTTGTCCGCCACGCTGCGCACGAACCTGGCCACCTGGGCCTCGGCCGCGTCGCTGCGGTCCATGGCGGGCTCGTAGTCGGCGCGGATTTTGAAGATCTGGGCGGTGTCCGCGTCGTAGTGGCGCAGGAGCGCCCAGAGCCGGGGCGTGCCCAGGACCACCACCTTCACCTCCATGCGGATGGGCTCGGGCTTCAGGCCCGTGGCGGTGATGAAGTAGTAGGGGTCGTAGGTCTCGATCTCGATCTCTTCGGTCTTGAGCGACCGCTTCAGGGTCTGCCAGACCCCGGGCTCCAGGATGGCGTCCATGAGGTTGATGACCAGGTAGCCGCCGTTGGCGCGGATGAAGGAGCCGGCCTTGATCTTGGTGAAGTCCGTACGCCAGCCGCCGTGGCGGTCCATGACCCGTTCGATGGACCCGAAGAGGTTGCGGTAGGTGGGGTAGGACTCGATGATGACCGGCGGGCCCTGCTGCTCGGCGTTGTCCACCAGGAGGTTGACCTGGTAGTCGCGGAACAGGGCCTCGGCCGAGGGCCCGGCCACCATGAAGGGCATGGGCCCCTGCACGGGCTTGCCCAGCTGGCGCAGGCCCTCCAGGTTCTCGATCATGTCCTGGAGCACGGCGTCCAGCCATTGGCCCACCCTGGGGTCGGCGAAGCGGCGGCGCACCGGATCCATGAACTCCGCGGCCAGGGTGGTGAAGACCAGGCGGTCCACCTCCCCCTGGCGCTCGGCGATCTGCTTCTGGAGCTCGTGCACCTCCACCACGATGTGGTCGATCTCGTCCTTGACCTCGGCGCGCTTCTTCTTGAGGCGCTCCAGCTCCTCGGCCGGGAACTTTCCGGCCGTCACCATCTCCTCCAGCTCGATGAGGCGCTTGGGCTCGCCGTCCACCAGGGGCAGCACGTCCGGCCGGGTCAGCGGGCCCATCTGCATGCGCACCACCACCAGGCCGGTGTCCTTCACCTTGTCCTCGATGCTCTTGTAGAAGGCCAGGATCTTCTTCTCGTGGCTCTCGGCGATGGCGTTCTTGCGCGCCAGGTAGTCCTCGGACTCGAAGACCTGCGGGGTCTCGCGCCGGATGCCCTCCAGCATGTCCTGCACGGCCTTGCGGAAGGCCGCGCCGTCCCCGGCCTTGAAGCGCAGCAGCTGGGGCGCTTCGGGGCGGCGGAAGTTGTGCACGTAGCAGAGGTCGTCGGGCACGCCGTCGTGGCCGGAGAACTCCTCCAGGAGCTTCTTCACCGTGGCCAGCCGTCCGGTGCCGGGCTGGCCGGTGACGAAGATGTTGTAGCCGCGGCGGGTCATGCCCATGCCGAAGCGGAAGGCCTCCACCCCGCGCTGCTGGCCGATGATCTCGTCGGCCGGGGCGAGGTCGGCGGTGGTCTCGAATCCCAGGGACGCCGGGTCGATGCGCTGGCGCAGGGCGTCCGGGGCCAGCTCGCGAAGGGGATGGGGGCGGCTCATGACGGGTCCTTCGGGTCGGAGGTGATCGGAGCGCAGGGGGCGGGGCGGGGGGCCCGGGGCAGGCGGACCAGGAGCCGGTCGCCCTCGAAGCTGACGCGGGCCAGCGCGGGGAGCACCGGCCCGGGCAGGATGAGGCGCTGGCGGAAGCGCCGCACGCAGCACATGCCCCCCCGGCGCTCGGCCACGCGGCCGCTCAGGGTGAGCCCGGTCTCGGTGACGTCCAGGAGCATCCCGGCGGGGTCCAGGCCGGGGGCCTCCAGGCTGGCCAGGTAGCCCTCGGGCTCCTCGCGCAGCTCCCAGCACGGGGCCGGGGCGGCGTTGAGGCCCAGGTCCTGGCAGATGTCGTCGAAGAGGCGGTCCATGTCCCGCCGGAGCTCGGCCAGACGGCTCTCGCCCCAGAGTTTGAGATCGGCCACGGGCGGTCCCTCCCGAACGCGGGCCAGGTTGCGGATCTGGCGGCGGTTCTGGACGGGAACGCTAGCACCCCCGGGGCGGGCGAACAACCCCGTGAGCCGATGTTCGCCGTCTCGGCGGGATCAGCTGTCCAGGCCGATCAGGGCGGCGCCCAGGGCGTTGCCCACCTGGTGGTGCTCGGGCAGGCGCAGCTCGGTGCCGAGCAGCTCAGCCACGCCGGGCAGCAGCTCGGGCGCGCCGGCCCCCATCCCTACCAGGGGCAACGGGATGGTGACGTGGATGCGCAGCAGGGCGTCGGGCCGCTCTTCGGCCAGGAAGCTGGCCAGGTTGCCGCCCACGTCGCGCCGGGCCACGTAGTCGATGATGGCGGCGGCGATGCGCTCCTGGGCGCGGCGCAGCACGGCCTGGCACACGGCCTCCGGGGTCTGCCCCAGCACCTTGGCCAGGACCTCGGCCGCGGCCCGGGCCGGGGCGGCGTCGCCCAGGTCCATGCGGCCCAGGACGCGCAGGGCGTCCGTGGGGGTGAAGCCCGCCTCCACGGCCAGCTGGGCGCGGGTCAGGTCGCCCAGGCGCTGCTCCAGGGAGATCTCGCTGATGCGCAGTTCCTCCACGAGCTGGCCGATGCTGCGCGGGCCGCGGGCCAGGAGGTGGAGGAGCACCTGGTCGCCCTGGGCCAGGGTCTCGTCCAGGCCCGGGGCCGGGATCACCACGCGGCTGCTGTGGCCCACGCCCATCCACTGGGCCGGGTCGGGCAGGGGACCGGGGGCGGTGCACAGGGACATGACGCGCTCCGGGCCCACCTCGATGCCGAGCTTGCCGCCGCTGCGCTGGATGGGCCGGGCGAAGCTGTCGCCCCCCAGGCCCACGGTGAACATCTCCACGGCCCGGATGTGGGTCTGCCAGGGGCCGATGCGGCTGCCCTCCTCGGTGATGGTGGGGACGCCGCCGCGGATGAGGCTCAGGTCCGTGGTGGTGCCGCCCACGTCCACCACCAGGGCGTCCGGGGCCAGGGCGCAGTGGCAGCCGAAGGCCGCCGTGGCCGCCGGGCCGGAGCCGAAGGTGTCCCCGGCGTGGCGCAGGGCCTCGGTCATGTCCATGCAGCTGGCGTCGCCGCGCACGATGCGCACCGGGCAGGCGAGGCCGTGGCTCTCCAGGGCCCGGCGCACGCCGTCCAGAAATTCCTCCATGAAGGGCATGAGCCGGGCGTGGAGCACGGCGGTGGCGGCCCGGGCCTCCAGGCCCGCCTGGTGGCTGGCCTCGTGGGAGCAGAGCACCGGCACCCCGGGGTCCATGAGCTGGATGGCCCGGGCGGCCACCTGCTCGTGGGCCGGGTTCACGAAGCTCATGGCCGCGCACACGGCGTAGGCGTCCACCATGCCGCGGAAGGAGTGGATGGCCTCGGTGAGGCGGTCCAGGTCCAGGGGCTCCATCTCCGCGCCGTCGATGAGGTGGCCGCCGCGCACGTTGGCCACGCCGAAGACCGGCAGGTCCACGCCCTGGGCCGGGCCGATGAGGATGAGCCCCACGCGGGAGCCGCGGCGCTCCACCACGGCGTTGGTGGCCAGCGTGGTGGAGACGGCCACCAGGTCCACGGCCGCGGGATCGGCCTGGATGGCGGTCAGCACGTCGCCCAGGGCCTGGGCGATGCCCTGGCTCAGGTCGTAGTGGGTGGTGGGGCGCTTGGCCCAGGCGGCCAGGGTGCGGTCGGGCAGGGTCAGGGCCACGGCGTCGGTGCAGGTGCCGCCGGTGTCGATGCCGATGGCGTAACGGGGGCTCGGGGCCATGAGAAATCTCCTGGGCGGGGGGTCGTTGCGGCCTGTCGCCGCATCCGCCGGAGGCCGGTGTACCCGACCGGGGGCCGGGAGATCAACCCCTGGAGGCGGGACGGGTTGACGCCGTCGCGCGGGCCGGACTAGGAGTGGATGGTGGGGTTGAGACTCGAATTTCTTGAGGGAAGGGCGGCATGAACAGCCTGTGGGTGATGGGGGCGGCGGTCCTCTGGTTTGCGGTGTCCTATCGCGTCTGGGGGCGGCGCACGGAGCGGCTGGCCCCGCCCGACGACCGGCTCACCCCGGCCCACGCCATGGCCGACGGCCAGGACTACTACCCGGGCAAGCGCTGGCTGCTGTGGGGCAACCACTTCGCCTCCATCGCCGGGGCCGGGCCCATCATCGGCCCCATCCTGGCCGTGGCCGCCTTCGGCTGGGGCTACACCGTGCTCTGGGTGGCCCTGGGCTCGGTGTTCCTGGGCGCGGTGCACGACTACCTGACCCTGATGGTCTCGGTGCGCCACCAGGGCAAGGGCGTGGCCGAGCTGGCCGGGAGCGCCCTGGGCCCGCGGGTGCGGCTGCTCTTCGCGGCCATCATCTATTGCATGCTGCTCATGCTGGTGACGGCCTTCACCGTGAGCGTGGCCCAGGCCTTCGTGAGCGTGCCGCGGCTGGTGATCCCCACCTTCGGCCTGGTGGGCGTGGCCGTGCTCATGGGCCTGGCCGTGTACCGCCTGGGCATGAACGACGTGCTGGCCGGGGTGCTCGGGGTGCTGGCGGCCTACGGCCTGGTGGTGGTGGGCTACTTCGTGCCCGTGTCCCTGCCCCTGTCCTGGGGGCCGCACACCGTGCTCACGGTCTGGTTCCTCATCATCTCCCTGTACTGCCTGCTGGCCTCGGTGGCCCCCATCTGGCTGCTGCTCCAGCCGCGCGACGTGCTGGCCTCGGCCAACCTGTTCCTGGGCCTGGGCCTGGGCATCGTGGGGGTGCTGGTGGTCCATCCGGTCATCAGCGCGCCCTTCGGCCCGGCGGGCTTCGTGTCCGGGGGCAAGCCGGTCTGGCCCATGCTGTTCATCATGGTGGCCTGCGGGGCCATCAGCGGGTTCCACGCCATCGTGTCCAGCGGCACCACCTCGCGCCAGCTCGCCCGCGAGCGCGACGCCAAGCCCGTGGCCTTCGGGGGCATGCTCATGGAGGGGCTGCTGGCTGTGCTGGTGGTGCTGGTGGTCTCGGCCGGGCTGACCTGGGGCTCGGCCCCCACGGGCACCCCGCGCGACCTGCGCACCCTGTATTTCGCCAACGCCCTGGCGGCCAACTGGATCGTGGCCTTCGGCAACGGCTTCGGCAACATCGTGGGGCGGCTGGGCATCCCGTACCTGGACGCCGCCCTGGCGGCCCTGCTCGGGGCCACCATGGTCAAGAGCTTCGTCATGACCACCCTGGACTCGGGCACGCGCCTGGCGCGCTTCCTGGTCTCGGACACCCTGGGCCGCCGGGTTCCGCTGCTGCGCAACCGGGTGGTGGCCAGCCTGACGGTGCTGGTCCCGGCCTACCTGCTGGCGGCCACGGACACCTACCGCGACATCTGGCGCATGTTCGGCTCGGCCAACCAGCTCACCGCGGCGGTGTCCCTGCTGGTGGTGGCGGTGTGGCTGGGCCGGGAGCGGCGGCCCGCCCGCTATGTGCTGGCCGGGGCGGCCTTCATGCTGCTTACGGTGCTGGCGGCGCTCTTTTGGGAGATGTTCGCCCCGGGCACGGGCTTCTTCACCGGGACCAAGCCGGACTACGCCCTGGGCATGGTCTCGCTGGTCCTGGCCGGGCTGGCCCTGGCGGCCATCGTGGGGGCGGCGCACTCCCTGCTGCGCCTGCACCGCGAGCTGGCCGCCGGGGATGCCGGACCGGCCTGACCCCGGCCAGGGGAGGGCGTCCCGGCTCGGGGCTCCGCCCGGTGTTCCGCCGTGGACGGCCGTATTCCGGGCGGCTCCGGTCCGGCCCCGGCCTCCGGTCCGTCGCCTCCGCTGCGCCGGGCCGGTTGGGCCGGAGGAGGAGGGGGCTTCCGCCGCCCGCCCCAACCCCGCCCCAACCCCGCCCCGGACCCATCCGGACCTGCCCCGCGATTCGAGCTCCCCGATTCCAGCCGCTTTGATCCCCACCACCCGGATCCCCCTCGCCCCCCCGATCCCGGCCCCCGGCTCCGGCCACGAAGGCGGCCTCTCCGGCCTCTCCCTGGTTCCCCCCTCCGGCGTTCCCCGTTCCGGTTTCCCCTTTCCGGAGCGCTCCTCCCTTTCCGGCGTCCCCCTCCCGGCCGTCCCGGTCCCGTCCGTGCTTCCTGGCCCGTCGGCCGGTCTCCCTTTGCTCCTGGCCGGGGGCGGGCGCGCCGTCCGGGCCGAGGGGTTTCTTCTGTTTACGGAAGAATAGCCAAGGCCCTGTCCCTGTCTTGGAAAATGTGCTAGCCTTGACGTAATCCCCTATTTCATGGCGGCTATGTCATCTTTAACCAGTTAAATTAGCAACATATAAAATTTCTTCATTTTCTCCTTGCCATCCCCTGAAAAAGCGTTACATTGCATTTCAGGAATAGTTACTAATAATAATTCATCTCATCCATACCAGGAGGACCTCCATGCAAACCGGAATCCCGCTGCTCGGCGAAACCTTTCCCCAGATCGATGTCGTCACCACCCACGGCAAGATGACCCTGCCCGACGCCTTCAAGGGCAAATGGTTCGTG
>JBFWIY010000067.1:0-9078 GCA_050255855.1 Desulfovibrionaceae bacterium | reverse complement strand
TTTCCGGCAGGCGGTACTTGGGCTCCTGCTGCCAGCTCTGGAGCGCGCTCAAGAGCCAGATGGGCCCCAGGCGGCCGATGAACATCAGCCCGCAGATGACCCACTTGCCGGGCAGGGTGAGCTTGGCGGTGAGCCCGGTGGAGAGGCCCACGGTGCCGAAGGCCGAGACCACTTCGAACAGCACGTCCAGGAGCTGGCCGCGGGCCTCGGGGTGGGGGATGTCGCCGCCCTCGGTGACGGTGAGGATCAGGGTGGCCGTGAGCACCAGGGCCGATGCGAAGACGATGAGGGTGAAGGCCCGGTTCAGGGCGGGGCGGGACAGGGCGTACCAGGAGACCTTCACCTGGCTGCGGCCGCGCAGCTGGGCCAGGAAGAGCCCGAGCCAGACCCGGGCGCTGGTGGTCTTGACGCCGCCGGCGCAGGACCCGGGCGAGCCGCCGATGAACATGAGCCCGAGCATGAGGATGAGGCTCACGTTGGTCATGTGCGGGGTGTTGATGGTGTTGAACCCGGCGGTGCGGCAGGTGACGGAGGTGAACAGCGAGGAGAGGATCTGCTCCTTCCAGGGGCCGGTGACCTCGCCGCCCATGACCTCGGAGATGAAGATGAGGGCCGCGCCGCCCAGGGCGAGGGCCAGCGAGGTGGTGAGCACCACGCGGGTGTGCCAGCTCACCCAATGGGCCCGGTGGACCCGGGGCCGGCGGCCGCGCAGCAGGGAGAGGGAGAGCTGGCCGCACTCGTTGAGCACGGCGAAGCCCAGGCCGCCCAGGGTGATGAGGGCCATGAACACCAGGTTCACGCCCCAGTCCGTGCGCCAGGCCATGAGGCTGTCGGAGTACAGGCCGAATCCGGCGTTGCAGAAGGCGGAGATGGAGTGGAACACCGCGGAGAACGGGCCGAAGCCGTGCGGGTCCAGGGACCAGAGGGCCAGGGCCCCCGCGCCCTCCAGGGCCAGGGTGCCGATGACCACGCGGACCAGGAAGGTGGAGAGCTTGAAGGCCGGGTCGTGCAGCAGGCTCTGGCCCACGGCGATGCGGTCGGTGAGGGAGACGCGGCGGCCCAGCAGGTACATGGTCAGGCTGGTGAAGGTCATGATGCCCAGGCCGCCCACCTGGATGAGCACCAGGATGACCGTCTGGCCGGAGGTGGTGAAGAAGCTGCCGGTGTCCACCACCGAAAGCCCGGTGACGCACAGGGCCGAAGTGGCGGTGAACAGGGCGTCGATCCAGGCCAGGGGCGCGGTGCGGCTGGCCTCGGCGTGCAGGGCCACGGTGCCGGAAAGGATCCCGGCCAGGAAGAACCAGACCGGCATCCAGAAGGGGCTCATGAGGCGGGAGCGCATGCCGGACTTTTATCCCGCGGGCGGGCAAAGGGCAAGACGGGGCCGGCGGGCCCGGAGGTCAGCCCAGCCGGGCGCTGATCTCCTTGTGGGCCTGGCGGGCCTCCTCCTCGATGGACTCGCGGTCGCGCACCACGATGTCCGCCAGCGAGATGTAGAGCGGCTCGCGCTCGGCCAGGACCTGGCGCACCTCCTCGGCCACGGGGCGGCCGGTGAGGGACGGCCGCTGGGCCGTGCGCGGGTCCTGCATGAGCCGAGCGGAGAGGATCTCCGGCTTGGCCTTGAGGTAGACCACCAGGCCCTGTGCGATGACGTTGCGGTTCTTGGCGCGCAGCACGATGCCGCCGCCGCAGGAGATGATCTGGCCGCCGGACGCGGCCAAGTGGCTCAGGACCTCGCTCTCCACGTCGCGGAAGCTTTCCCAGCCGAACTGCTCCACCCAGGCGGCGATGTCCATGCCCACGTGTTTGGCCACGGCCTCGTCGGTGTCCACAAAGGGCCGGCCCATGAGTTCGGCCACGGCGCGGCCCACGCTGGTCTTGCCGCTGGCCCGCGGGCCGATGAAGAAAACGTTTTTTTCCATCAGGTTGTGACCTCGTACCCCGGCTGATGGGAGAGGCGGCCGCCCGACGCTCCCACCCCCGGGAGCGCGCCGCCGCCTCGGATTTTTGCAACCTTACCGGAAATCTCAATACTTTTCATCACATTTCGGACGCATTTCCCGCCGGTCCCGCGGCCGGGCCGGACCGGGCGACGGGACCGGCCGGGCTTTGCATCCCGGAGGCAAATGGGCTAGAAGGCGGCTCACCCCAACCTTCGAGGTCAGCATGAAAACCGCCATCATGGGATTCGCCGGCTCCGGCAAGACCGACCTGTTCGCCGCCCTGGCCGGAGAAAAGGCCGCCCAGGCCGGCAACCGCGCCATGGTCAAGGTGCCCGAGCCGCGTCTGGACCCGCTGGTCACGCTCTACAACGCCCGCAAGGTCACGTATTCCGAGATCGAGTACCTGGACATTCCGGGCGGCGGCTCCAAGTCCGGCGGGCTGGGGGAGCGGGTGCTCTCCGAGGTGCGCGCCCACGACTGCCTGCTGGTGGTGCTGGACGCCTTCTCCGGCATGAGCGATCCCGAGGCCCAGCGCCAGGCCGTGCAGGCCGACTTCCTGGTGAGCGACCTGGCCGTGGTGGAGAAGCGCCTGGAGCGCCTGGCCGCGGACAAGAAGAAGAACGCCGCGGGCTACAACGCCCAGGAGGACCAGCTCCTGCACGCGGCCCAGGCCGTGCTGGAGTCCGAGCGGCCCCTGCGCGCCGAGCCCGAACTCTGCCGCACCCCGGAGCTGCGCGGGTTCTGCTTCCTCTCGGCCAAGCCCGTGCTCTGGGCGTGGAACGTGGCCGAAACCAAGATGGACGACTTCACCCCGCCCGCGGACGCCCCGGGCGAGATCCACATCGCCGTGTCCGCCCGGCTGGAGCGCGAGCTGGCCGACATCGCCGACCCCGAGGAGCGCGCCGCCTTTTTCGCGGACCTGGGGCTCACCGAATCCGCCCTGGACCGGGTCATCACCCGCACTTACCGGCTGCTCGGCCTCATCAGCTTCTTCACCGCCGGGGAGAAGGAGGTCCGGGCCTGGCCGGTGCGGCGCGGGGCCCTGGCCCCGGAGGCCGCCGGGGTCATCCACTCCGACTTCGAAAAGGGCTTCATCCGCGCCGAGGTCCTGGGCTACGACGACTTCCTCTCCGCCGGCAGCGTCAAGAAGGCCCGCGAGCTGGGCATGATGCGCCTGGAGGGCAAGGAGTACGAGGTCAAGGACGCGGACATCGTGGAGTTCCGCTTCAACGTGTAGGCGGCCGTGAGCCCGGCCCGACCCACGTCCCCGCGCCCCGCGCCGCCGCGGACAGGCGCCCGCCGCCGGGCGGACATCCCCCCCGAGACCCTGGCCGCCCTGGAGCGGGGCGAGCTGGAGTCCGCCACCCTGGCCGAGGGCCTGGCCCTGAACCACGCCCGGCTGCTGGCCGCGGCCTTCCCGGAGCTGCCCGCCCGGGCCCGCGCCGAAGCCGAGGCCGCCGGGGAACTGGGCATCCTCAAACGCATGGGCCGCCTGGCGGCCATCCTCCTGGAACACCTGGGCCCGGCCGCGTGGCCCCGCTGCCTGGGCCACCCCTCGGACACGGTACGCGGCTGGGGCGGCTTCGTGCTGGCCGCCCTGCCGGACCTGCCCCTGGCCGCGCGCCTCGACGCCGTGCGCCCCCTGGCCGACGACCCGCACTTCGGGGTGCGCGAATGGGCCTGGCTGGCCCTGCGGCCGCGCCTGGCCGCGCAGCTCCCCGCCGCCATCGCCGCCCTGGCCGCCTGGACCGCCGAGCCCTCCGAGCGCCTGCGCCGCTTCGCCAGCGAGTCCCTGCGGCCGCGCGGGGTCTGGTGCGCCCACATCCCGGAGCTCAAGGCCGACCCCGGCCAGGGCCTGCCCCTGCTCGACCCCCTGCGCGCCGACCCCTCGGCCTATGTCCAGGACTCCGTGGGCAACTGGCTCAACGACGCGGGCAAGGACCGGCCGGACTGGGTGCGGGAGCTGTGCGGCCGCTGGCTGGCGGGCGACCCGCCCGAGGCCGCCCGGCGCATCTGCCGACGCGGACTGCGCAACCTGACCTAAGGCCGCCCCTTGCGCGAAAACGCGCCGCGACCTATCTGATATGGAGCGAAGGAGCGCGCCATGACCGAAACCGCCACGAAGCAGAACGTCCCGAACCCCAAGGCCGCGGCCGACGCCGGGCGCGAGATCACCCTGGACACCGGCCGCTGCAACGGCTGCCTGGGCTGCGTGGGCCTGAACCCCGACGTGTTCGGCTGGGACGAAAACCTCGGCCTGCCCTTTCTCAAGCGGGACCGGGCCACGCCCGAAGAGATCAACGACGCCCTGACCTGCTGCCCCAGGCAGTGCATCGGGTTCGCGGACTAGCCCAGACCCGACGGGCCCAGGCCCTGCCCCGGCTCCATCCAGCGTCCGGAAAACTCCAGGTCGTAGCCGCCCATGTCGGCCATGCGCGCCCGGAAGGCCTCCGAGGTCAGCACCGCGCGCAGGGTCTCGATGCGCGGATCGGCGAGGTGCGCCTCGGGGATGATGAGGTCGTAGCGCTCCCGCGCCAGGGGCACGAAGTCCAGGCCCTCGGCCCGGGCCGCGGCGCGGATGCCGGGGCCGCAGTCCGCCGCGCCGGTGCGCACGGCCAGGGCCACGGCCCGGTGCGTGGTCTCCACCGGGGCCTCGGGCTGGACCAGGGCCGGATCGAATCCCTCCCGGGACAGGCGCAGGTCCAGCAGCACCCGGGTGCCCGATCCCTTCTGCCGGGTGACCATGCGCACGTCGGGCCGCAGCAGGTCGGCCGCGCCGCGGATGCCCTTGGGGTTGCCCGGGGCCACCATAAGGCCCTGGTGCCGGATGGCCAAGTTCAGGGCCAGCACCTTCATGCCGGGCAGCAGGCGGCGGATGGCCGGAAAATTGTAGTCCCCGGTGGCCGGGTCCAGCAGGTGGGCCCCGGCCAGCAGGGCCGCCCCCTCGCGCAGGGTGAGCAGCCCGGCCGTGCTCCCGGCGTGGACCGAGGCCAGCCGCAGGGGCTCGGGCAGGGCCATGAGCTCGTCGGCCAGCAGGTCCATGGCCGCGTCGTGGCTGCCCACGTGCAGGATGACGCGCTCCAGCCCGGCCCGGGAGACCAGCGGCTCCACGTCCACGGTCTCGCCCATGGGCAGGCCCTCGCTGGCCGCAGGCACGCGCAGCACCCCCTGGGCCATGGACAGGGAGCGCAGCATGCCCTCGGAACGGTCCACGGGCAGGGCCACCAGCTCGCCGCCCACCCGCCCGACCAGCACGCGCACGGTCTCGTCCAGGCCGAGACGGGAGCTCAGGGGCCGGGCCAGGCGGGCCTGCACCGGCGGGGCGTCCGGCAGGTCCAGGCGGCCCAGCCAGGCCAGCAGCGGGCCCAGCAGCTCCTCCACGAAGCCCACGGCCCCCACCGGGTGGCCGGGGGCGCAGCCGAGCAGCCGCCCCTGCGCCACGCCCAGGATGGACGGGCGGCCGGGCTGCATGGCCACCCCGCGCACCAGCACCTCGCCCAGGGACTCGAAGACCTGCCGGGAAAAGTCGCGCGGGCCCACCGAGGACCCGGCCCCCACCACCACCACGTGGGCCCCCTGGTCCAGGGCGGCGCGCACGGCCGCCTCCAGGGCGTCGGGGTCGTCGGGCACGGGGGGGACGCTGACCGCCTCGGCCCCGTAACGCCGGGCCAGGGCGCAGAACACCGGGGAATTGCTCTCGATGACCTCCCCGGGCCGGGGGGTGGGCCGGTCGCGCAGGGGCAGGATCTCGCTGCCCGTGGGGATGAAGACCACGCGCACCGGCTCGAAGATCTCCACGTCGAAGATGCCGCCCGAGAGCAGCACGCCCGCGTCGTAGGGGGTGATGCGCGTCCCGCGGCAGAGCACCAGCTCCCCGGCCCCCAGGTCGGAGCCCATGCGGCGCACGTGCTCCCAGGCCAGCACCGGGGCCGAGACGCGCACCCGCCCGTCGGGCAGCTCCTCCAGGTGCTCGCGCCGGATGACGGCGTCGGTGTCCGCGGGCAGGGGCCAGCCCGTGGCCACCCGCTGGCAGTTGCGCCCCGGTTCGAGGATCAGGGCCCGCCCCTGGGCGGCCCCGTAGGTGTCCACGGCGCGCACGGCCACGCCGTCCATGGCGGCCACGTGGGCCGTGGGGCAGCTGCACCGGGCGTAGACCGCCTCGGCGCAGACCCGGCCCACGGCCTCGGCCACGGGCGCCACCAGGGTGCCCACCAGGGCCTCCCGGTCCAGGCGCCGGCGCAGCCGGTCCACGGCCTGGCTCGGGGAAGGGATGTTCACGTGCGGATCGGCAGGGGACATGGGCGCTCCAAAACAAGGCCCGGTGCATCCGGGCCCATGATTCATTGGCTAGCACCTACGACGTGTTATGAACAGCCCGGCATGATTAGTTTCATTTTGGCCCCCATATCGCTCTACCCCATTGACATGACGTGCAGTTATGGAAGATACTGGACGGAACTGGCGAGGATGATCGGCCCGTTTCGGACGGTCCGGCCCTCCCGGGAGTGGACGGAGCATGTCGAGGGAACCCTGGAGACGATTCCCGACGCCGGCGGCGTCGTGGATTCTGTTGTTGCTGGCGCTGGCCCTCGTGGCCTGCGCCAACGATGACGGCGGCGGCAGCCCCGCCGACAGCTCCCCCGGCGTCACCGACGGCGAGGTGGTCTTCGGCTCCTCGCTGGCCCTGAGCGGCCACGCCGCCTACCTCGGCACCCAGGCCCTGCGCGGGGCCATGTGCTACATCAACGAGGTCAACGCCTCGGGCGGGGTGGCCGGCCGCACCATCCGCATCATCGCCTACGACGACGCCTACGACCCGCCCCAGTGCCTGCGCAACACCCAGCGCCTCATCGTGGACGACCAGGTCTTCGGCCTGTTCTGCTACGTGGGCACGCCCACCACGGTGAAGATCACCCCCTTCCTGGACAAGGTGCGCATTCCGCTGCTCGGCATCGTCACCGGGGCCAACGCCCTGCGCGTGCCCTTCAACCGCTACATCATCAACGTCCGCGCCTCCTACTACCAGGAGACCGAGGCCGCGGTGGAGCACCTGGTCAAGGACCTGGGACTGTCGCGCATCGCCGTGTTCTACCAGTACGACGCCTACGGCTTCGACGGGCTCACCGGCACCGAGCTGGCCCTGAAGAACCTCGGGCTGGAGACCGTGGCCCGCGGCTCCTACGTGCGCGGCACCCTCAACGTGGCCGACGCCCTGGACCGCATCGAGCGCTCCGGGGCCCAGGCCGTGGTCATGATCGCCACCTCCGAGCCCTGCGCGGAGTTCATCCACATGGCCGAGGGGCGCGGCTACACCCCGCTCTTCTACACCGTCTCCTTCGTGGGGGCGGACGAATTGGCCCGCCGCCTGGGCCGGACCAACGAGCGGATCATCATGTCCCAGGTGGTGCCCCCGCCCGTGGGCGACGAGGCCAGCCGGGCCCTGCTGGGCGAGGCCGTGCAGTATCCGGAGCTGTTGCGCAAGTACTTCCCCAACGAGCCGCCGAGCTTCGTGGGCCTGGAGGGCTACCTCAACGCCCGGGTCCTGGTGGAGGGCCTGCGGCGGGCGGGCCGCGACCTGACCCGCGAAGGCTTCATCGACGCCCTGGAGTCCATGCCCGAGCTGCACCTGGGCCCGGGTCTGTCCGTGGCCTTCAGCCCGCAGGACCACCAGGGCATGAACCAGGTCTACTTCACCTGGCTCCGGGACGGCCGCTTCGTGCTGCTGGACGACTGGCCCGCCCTGCGCCGCGTGGTCCGGCCGGACGAGCCCGACGCCGTGCCCGACGCCGCCCCCCGGGCCGCCCCCGCGGACCACACAGGATCACAGGCCGGACCGCAGGCCGACCCCCTGGACGGACCGCAGGCCGGGAGCGCCACGCCATGAAGCGCCTCTTCCGCGTCAGCCTGCGCAGCAAGATCCTGTTCTCCTTCCTGGGCGTGACCCTGGCCCTGTCCGTCATCATCGCCTTCCTGGCCCGCTGGATCCTGGTCAGCTCGCTGACCAACGAGCTGGAGATGCGCGGCAGCGCCATCGCCCACTCCATCGCCGAGCACTCGCGCTCCCTGGTGCTGGACGAGGACTACCCCAAGCTCCTGAGCCTCATCGTGGAGGAGGTCCGCCTGGGCGAGCGCGAACAGCTGGTGAGCTACATCTTCATCGCCGACCGCACCAACCGGGTGGTGAGCAACACCCTGTTCCGCCCCTTCCCCGAGACCCTGCGCACCGGCAACCTCCTGGACCCCAGCCAGGACAAGAGCGTGCGCGAACTCCATTCGGCCGGCGAGGAGGCCTACGACATCGCCGTGCCCATCAAGGAGGGGCTCTACCGCATCGGCACGGTCCACGTGGGCCTGAGCAAATCCCACATGGACGCCCTGGTGGCCAAGCTGCGCAACACCTTCCTGTTCTTCATCGGCGTGTCCACGGTGGGGCTGTTCATCATCTCCAACTTTCTGTCGCGCTCCATCGTCAAGCCCCTGCTCGGCCTGACCAAGGTGGCCGACGAGGTGAGCCGCGGCAACTTCGACGTGCCCTTCAAGTCCTCGGGGGAGAGCCGCTGGGACCCGAGCAAGTGCCTGGCCTTCAACGACACGGACCTGCCCTGCTGGCACTTCGACCAGTCCGGGGCCCGGGGCGAAGCGCCCCACCGCTGCCAGACCTGCGAGTTCTACAAGAAGCGCAAGGGCGACGAGGTGGTGCAGCTGGAGGACAGCTTCCGCAACATGCTCTGGAGCATCCTGCTCTATCGCCGCCGCCTGCGCGAGAGCGAGGAGAAGTACCGCTCGCTGTTCAACTCCGCCCCGGACCCCACCTTCGTGGTGGACGCGGAGAACATGCGCATCCTGGACGCCAAC
Source organism: Desulfovibrionaceae bacterium (assembly GCA_050255855.1). Lineage (GTDB taxonomy): Bacteria > Desulfobacterota > Desulfovibrionia > Desulfovibrionales > Desulfovibrionaceae. The sequence goes on along the minus strand of JBFWIY010000067.1, from coordinate 280 downwards.
CCCCGGGCCCAGGACCTCTACGGCTACACCAAGGAGGAGCTCATCGGCGAGAGCTTCCTCAAGCTCGGGCCGGACCACGAGTCCCAGTACCCACTCATCTCCGGCATGGAGAACTCCGAAACCGGCTGCATCTATTACTCCAAGGTGGTGCACTACAAGCGCGGGGGCGAACCCTTCTTCGTCAACACCCATGCCTGTCCCATCTCCTACCAGGAGCGCTCGGCCATCATCATCGCCACCACGGACATCACCGAGCTCATCGAAAAGGACGCCCAGCTCA
>JBFWIY010000066.1:0-9153 GCA_050255855.1 Desulfovibrionaceae bacterium | reverse complement strand
CTACGACATCTACCGCCGCGCCGACGGACTCGGCTATGGCGACCTGTCCCTGACCGCCGTGGTCTACTTCCTCGGAGCGATCACAGCGCTGCTCGTCTTCGGCCGGATTTCCAACCATTTCGGGCGTAAGCCCGTGGCCTTCCTCACCTTCGGCCTGGCCGCAGCCGCCTGCGTCGTGCTGCTGGACGTGGACAGCGCCGCCCCCTTGATCCTGGGCCGACTGCTCCTCGGCCTGGCCTGCGGCCTGGCGTCCAGCGCCGTCGCCTCCTACGTGGTGGACAACGCGCCGCTCTCGCCGGCCTGGCTGCCCGCCGTGGTGGTGGCCAATTCCCCCATGGTCGGCCTGACCGTGGGCGCCCTGGTGTCGGGCGCGCTGGTCGAGTACGCGCCCCTTCCCAGAATGCTGTGCTATCTTGTGGTCCTGGGCGGGCTGGCCGTCTGCGCCGTGCTGGTGGCCCTGAGCGGGGAAACCGTCGAGCGCAAGCCCGGGCTGCTGGCCTCGCTTCGGCCCGCCTTCACCCTTCCCCAGTCCGACCGCCGCCTCTATCCCGTGGCGGCGTGCACCTTCGTAGCCACCTGGGCCCTGGGCGGCTTCTTCCAGGCCTACGGCCCGAGCATCGTGGCCAACCAGCTGGGCACGCGGAGCACCGTCACGGCCGCCCTCGCGTTCTCTTCCTATCTTCTCCCCAGCGCCATCGGCGGCCCGCTCTCCGGGCGCCTCTCCCCGGCCCGCGCCCAGCGCCTGGGCATGGTGGTGTTCACCCTGGCCGTGGCGGGAATCCTCCTGTCGCTGAAGGTGTCCGCCATCGGCGCCTTCCTGCTGGCCAGCGCCGTGGCGGGTGCGGCCCAAGGGGCCGTGGTGACGGGCAGCATCCGGTCCCTGCTTGCGGGCATCACCGCGCAGGAGCGGGCCGGGGTGCTCTCCCTGATCTACGCCACCTCATACGCCGGCGCGGCCGTCCCAAGCTTCGTCGCCGGGCAGTTGTCCCGGTTCATGGACCTGTTCCAGATCGCCGTCTGGTACGGCGTCCTGGCCCTGGCCGCCTGTGCGGCCATCCTCGCGTTCGCGCGCGATCCCTTCACCTCCGAGGTTGCCGATGCCCAAAGATGCAATGCATGTTGACGCCCACGGCGGCGCCGAAATCCGGCTCGTCGTCGGAGACACCGTGATTCCCGCTGTCCTGAACGGCTGCCGGTCGGCCCGGGCGCTGATGGAACGGTTGCCGTACACGATCCGGCTGTCCCGCTACGAGCACGACTACTGCGGGGTCATGGACAAGGCCCTGCCCTACGCCCCCGAGGACGTGCACGGCGGCTGGCGCAACGGCGACATCGCCTTCGCCCTGTCCGGGGACTACTTCGCGATCCTGTACAAGGACGAGGAGATTTCTGAGCAATACGACGGCATGGTCACCCTGGGGGCGCTGACCGGCCCCCTCGCCGTCATGGACACCCTCGGCGGGGCCATCTCGGTGACCATCGAATCGGCATAGCGATCGACGGGCGGCATCACCGATCCGAAAAGCTGGCTCGCCTCAATCCAGCCCCTCCCACCAGCGGGGAAAATCCTGTTCCGCTCCGTCGAGCCGCACGGGCTCGCCGATCCTCGGGGTGAGCAGGCGCACCCCCGTGGCTTGACTTGCTTCGACGGCGCGGATGAACGGCTCGTCCCACGGGTGGGCCGCGATGCTGAAGCGGCCGACATGGGCGGGCAGCATGGCGTCCGCCCCGAGCTCCCTGGCGGCGCGCACGGCCTGCTCGGGGGTCATGTGGATGAGGGGCCAGCGGGGATCATATTGGCCGCCGTCCAGGGCCACCAGGTCGAAGCTCCCGAAGGTCCGCGCGATCTCCGCGAAATGCGGGCCGTACCCCGTGTCCCCGCTCAACAGCAGCCGTCGCCCGGCCCCTTCGATGACGAACCCGGCCCACAGCGTCCTGTTCCTGGCGAACAGCCGCCCGGAATAGTGCCGGGCCGGGACCACGGTGACGGCCAGCCCGTCGCCGAGGGGCACGGTCGCGTCCCAGTCGGCCTCGTGCAGCTTCTCCCGGGGGTACCCCCAATATTCGAGGTCCCCGCCGACCCCCAGGGGGCAGACCACGGTCCGCACCTTGCCCTCAAGCGCCCTGACCGTGGGATGATCCAGATGGTCCCAGTGGTCGTGCGAGATCAGCAGCACGTCGATCTCGGGCATGTCGTCGGCCGAATAGATATCCGTCCCCGGGAAGGTCTTGTTGGTGAAGGAAAACGGCCCGGCATGGTCGCTGAAGACCGGGTCCACCAGGATTCTCCGGCCTCCGAGCTGGATGTAGTAGGAGGAATGGCCGAGCCAGATCAGCACGTCCCGGTCGCGGTCCATGGCGTCGGGGCCGGTCAGGTCGGTCCTGACGGTGGGCAGCGGTTCCCCCGGCCGCAGGCGCTCCTTGTGGGAGAACAGGCTGCCGGCGATGATCTTGAAGGTGCTTTGCCCCTCCACCAGCATCGGGGTAGGAATCCGGTTTCTGAATTCGCCGTCCGCGTAGTTGGGGGAAGCCTCCACCTGCGCCAGCCGGTCGCCCTCCGGGGCCTTGCCGAACCGCGCCTGGTTCAGGACAACGCAGGAGGCCGCCGCCAGGACGACGGCCGCGAACAACAGGATCAACACCATCTTGCGTCCCCGCTTGGCCATGCTCTCTCCATTGCTCCGCCGTGGTGACGCCGCCCGTGAAAGGCGCGTCGTGTCTTCATGACGTCCGATTCCCGTTTCGCCGTTTCCTGCCCGATCCGGCAAGGAATGCCGGGGGGGGCCAGCCCGGACGTCGCCCTTTCGCGCCGGGGACATCGCCTCCAATGCCTGAGGGTTCCATAGCAGACCGGACAATTCGCCAACAACAAGTTCCGCCGATCCTGGGAGGATCAGGCAACAACTAGAGAGGAATCGCCTACCCATTGTTCCCGGGCCCGGGTTAAGGGTATTGAAACGGTTGGATCACGTTCCTTGAGGCGTCGCCCCGTGAGCGGCCTGTCGTCTCGGAACGGACCCGCAATCTGCATCAACCCCAAGAGGACATGGCCATGAGCAACCAATTCGACGGCGAGGGGATCTTCCCCAAGGGCGGCAGGAACGATGCGTACGCGCGCTATTTCACCGGGACCAGCTATCTGGAGATGCTGTCCACCGAGGGGGTGTTCATCGGCAACGTCACCTTCGAGCCCGGCTGCCGCAATTTCTGGCACATCCACCGCAAGGGCGGACAGATCCTCCTGGTGACGGGCGGTCGCGGCTGGTACCAGGAAGCCGGAAAGCCCGCCCGGGCGCTGCGCACCGGGGACGTGGTCAACATCCCCCCCGACACCAAGCACTGGCATGGGGCCGCCAAGGACAGCTGGTTCGCCCACGTCGCCGTGGAGGTTCCCGCCGAGGGCCGGTCCAACGAATGGCTGGAGCCGGTGTCCGACGAGGAATACGACGCCCTCGGCTAGGGCCCGCCGACGATGCCCCCACGCCGTGGGGCAAACCCGACGACATCCCGACGGAGCATGCCATGCAACGAATGATCCTGATACTGGCGTTCCTGGCGCTCTGCGCGCCCCTCGCCAACGCGAACCAGACCTAGGGCACGGCGTCCCAGGTGCTGTACGCCAAGGGCTCGCAGCAGTCGTTCGCGGGCCCGGCGGAGTACTTCACCGGCGAAGTGCGGGTGGACATGCTCTTCCCGGCCAACGAGGCGGCCGCCTACTCCGGCGCGTACGTCACCTTCCAGCCCGGCGCCAGGACCGCGTGGCACCTGCACCCGGCCGGGCAACACATGATCGTCACCTCGGGCGTCGCCCTGACGGGCACGCGCGAGGGGCGGGTGCTGGAGTTCAAGGAGGGCGAGACCGTCTGGTGCCCGGCGGGCATCGACCATTGGCACGGCGCGACGCCCGACGCCCCCATGACCCATCTCGTCATCACCGGGGTCAAGGACGGCCAGGCCGTCGTCTGGAAGGAAAAGGTCACTGACGGACAATATGACGAACAATACCGGCAACGCTAGGAGGCCGATCATGCGCACCCCGCATCCCATCCCGGCCCTGCTGGCGCTCGTCATCGCCCTGGGCCTTGCGACCATAACGGAGGCAAAAGACATGACCACCAAGAAACCCCTCGACGCCAGGCAGCAGGCCATCGTGGTCATCGCCGCCTTCACCGCCAGCGGCGACATCGACAAGCTGAAGCCGGCCCTCGACGCCGGACTGGACGCGGGCCTGACCATCAACGAGGTCAAGGAAGTCCTGGTCCAGATGTACGCGTACTGCGGCTTCCCGCGCAGCCTGAACGGCATGGCGGCCCTCATGGGCGTGGTGGAGGAACGCAGGGCCAAGGGCATCCGGGACGAGGAAGGGCGCGACGCCACCCCGATTCCGGCCGACCTCGACCGCGACGCCTACGGCGCCCGCGTGCGGGCGGACCTCTCCGGCCTCGACGAGATCCCGCCGCCCGCCGCCTGGCAGAAGTTCTGCCCGGTCATCGACGACTACCTCAAGCAGCACCTGTTCGCGGACATCTTCGCCCGCGACGTGCTCACCCCCCAGCAGCGCGAGCTGGCGACCATCGCCGCCCTGGCCAACATGAGCGGAACGGCCGGGCAGCTCGCCTTCCACCTGGGCGCGGCCATGAACACCGGCCTGAGCGAGGCGCAGATGCTCGGCTTCATCGACGTGCTCGAAGCCCGCGTGGGCAAGGCCCAGGCCGCGGACGCCCGGCAGGTGCTTGCGGGCGTGCTGGCCGCGCGCAACAAAAAATAACCCCCCGGGTGACATCCATGAGCAAGAACATCCTGATCATCTCGGCGAGCCCGAGAGCCAACGGCAACTCGGACATCCTCTGCGACGAATTCCTGCGGGGCGCGCGCGACGCGGGCCATCACGCGGAAAAAATCCGCCTCGCGGAGCGGGACATCAACTACTGCACGGGATGCTGCTCCTGCATCGGCAACCAGGGCGCGTGCGCCCAGGCCGACGACATGAACGACATCCTGAAGAAGGTCCTGGCCGCGGACGTCCTCGTCCTGGCCAGCCCGGTGTACTTCCGCACCTTCAACGGCCAGATGAAGACCTTCATCGACAGAATCTGCCCCATCTACACCATGATCCGCGACAAGGACGTGTACTTCATCATCGCCGCCGCGGGCGGCCGGCTCCCGGTGGACAGCACGGTGCAGGGCTTCCGGGTCTTCACCGGCTGCCTGAGCGGCGTCCGGGAAAAGGGGATCGTCTCCATCACCGGCGTCTGGGACGAGGGCGCGGCCCGGGGGTCGCGCGCCGCCAGGGAGGCGTACACCATGGGCGCCAACGCCTGAGCCCCTGGAGGCCTCCGTGCGGAACCGGATCTCACGACGCGGCTTCCTGGCCACCTGCGCCCTGGCGCTGGTCATGATGGCCTTCGGGCTTGCCGGGTCCGCCGGGGCAGGGGATACTCCAGGGACCTCGGGCGGCCCCGGAACGACACCAACCGAATCTCCGGCAAGGGAGGATGGGATGACCATGCACATGACCGTGGACGCCAACGGGAAGGCCATCGTCTTCGAGCTCAACGGCAGCACCGCGGCGCAAGCGCTGTTGGCCCAACTGCCCCTGAGCGTTGACGTGGAAAACTACGGCGGCATCGAGAAGATCTTCTATCCCCCGAAAAAGCTGGATACCGCGGGGATGTCCCCGGCCCGGAGCTGCCCCTCCGGGACCCTCGCCTATTACGCCCCCTGGGGGGACGTGGTGCTCTTCTACGGCGCCTTCGGCTCCGCACCCGGGCTCTACGAACTGGGGCATGCCGTGCAGGGCGGCGAGCACATCAAATCCCTGTCCGGCATCATCCGGGTCATGGCCGAGGCCTCTCTCTGACGGCTGCCAGCGCCCCTCCCTGAACGTTTGGCGTTGGAACACACCGCCGGGATAGGGGCTGGCACCCAGCATTCCTGCCTGTCGTCTGAGTATACAACTTTAGAGGCTTACCACGTATCGATTATAACCCATCCACATCATCCGCAAGCCCCCCCGCGCCCTTGACAGCCGGGCCCGACGCCCCTATCTGTTGCGGACGCAACAGTACAGCGTCGCCGCCCGCCCGGTATCCCCCGCCCCGACGGTGCGCCCCAAACCCCGCGCCCAAACCCCGCGGCCCCACCCGGACACCCGACAGGTCCCATCCATGCCCCTCAGCGTCACCCCCGCCCCCCAGGCCCCCAAGGGCCCCGACGACTTCGCCGCCCCCATGCCCGACACCCGCGCCCGGCTCGTGCTCCTCACCGTGTGCATCGCCCAGTTCATGGCCCCCTTCATGCTCACCGCCATCGGCGTGTCCCTGCCCGCCCTGGGGCGCGAACTCGGGGCCAACGCCGTGCAGCTCGGGCTCATCGAACAGCTCTACGTGGTCTCGCTGGCCATGGGCATGCTCCCCTTCGGCCGCCTGGGCGACCTGGTGGGGCAGAAGCGCGTCTTTTTGCCCGGCCTGGCCCTGTTCACGGTCATGACCACCTCCCTGGGCCTCACCCAGTCCGTGCACATGATCATGGTCCAGCGCTTCATCCAGGGCATCGGGGCCTGCATGATGCTCTCGGGCAGCCTGGCCCTGGTGGCCGGGGCCTACCCCGCCGCCATGCGCGGCCGGGTCATCGGCATCGTCTCGGCCTTCACCTATGCGGGGCTCTCCGTGGGCCCGGTCTTCGGCGGGCTGGTCACGGACCACCTGGGCTGGCGCTGGGTCTACCTCACCGCCGCGCCCATCGGGGCCGCCGGGGTCATCGCCGCCCTGTACGGCCTGCGCACCCCGCCCCGGGCCGACGCGGGCGAGACCATGGACTGGCGCGGCAGCCTGGTCTACGCCTCGGCCGTGGCCCTGTTCATGCTCGGCTCGGCCCACGCCACCGCCGCGCCCTGGGGGCCCGTCATGATCGCCGCCGGACTGGTGGGCGGGGCCGCGTTCCTCTGGCTCCAGGGCCGCACCCGCCACCCCCTGCTGGCCGTGAGCCTGCTGCGCAGCAACCGCTTCTTCACCTTCAGCTCCCTGGCCGCCCTGGGCAACTACGCCGCCACCTTCGGCGTCACCTTCTCCATGAGCCTGTACCTCCAGTACGTGCGCGGCATGAGCTCGCGCGCCGCGGGCATGGTGCTGCTCATCTCCCCGGTGCTCCAAATCTTCGTGGCCCCCATGGCGGGCCGCCTGGCCGACCGCTTCCCCCTGGCGCGGCTGGCCACCACGGGCATGCTGTGCAGCGGCGTGGGCCTGCTGCTCATGGCCGCCGTGCTCGGCCCGGACACACCCCTGTGGATGCTGGCCGGGCTCCTGGCCCTCATGGGCGTGGGTTTCGGCATCTTCATCACCCCCAACTCCACGGCCATCATGAGCAGCCTGCCCCCCCGGCAGTACGGCCTGGCCTCGGGCATGACCGCGGCCATGCGCACCCTGGGCATGGCCGTGAGCATGACCAGCGTGACCCTCATCTTCGCCCTGATCCTGGGCGAGGCCGTCATCACCCCGGACACCGCGCCCGCCTTCCTGAGCAGCATGCGCACGGCGTTGGTGGTCTTCGCGGTCTACTCCTGCCTGGGCATCGTGCTCTCCGCCTTCCGCGGCCGGAAGATCTGACCGAACGCGCCGCCCTCCGCCCCCCCGGAGCACAAAAAACGGCCCGGAGCGATTGCGGTTTTCGGCCCGGAGCGGTACGTCCTTCTGTCGAAACGCCATCCATCCGCGCCCCCGCGCCCGTCTAACAGGGTTCCCCGCGGGAGGGCCGCGGCCTATTCTCCGCGACGGACCGCGCCGTACGGTCAACGGGAGCCCTGAAGCGAGACGCCATGCACACCGAATCGACCCTGGAGAACCTCAGCCCCAAATTCCTGCGCCACATGCAGACGCCGGAAAACCTGGGCGAGCTGGACGCCCCCAGCGGCCACGCCCGCCTGACCGGACAGTGCGGCGACTCCATCGGCCTGTCCATCCAGGTGGAGGGCGACGCCATCCGCGCCATCCGCGTGCAGCCCGAGGGGTGCGCCTACACCCTGGTCTGCGCCAGCGCGGTGAGCGTCCTGGCCGCGGACCGGGCCCTGGACGACGTCCTGACCCTGACCCCCCAGGACGTCATCGACGAGGTGGGCGGACTGCCCGAAGACCATCACCACTGCGCCCGCCTGGCCCTGAACGCCCTGGGCGAGGCCATCGCCGACTACCTGGAGCAGGCCTCCAAGCGCCTCCGCACCTCGTAGCCCCGACCCGCCGGCCGCCGCGCGGGCGGAGGCGGCGGACGAACCACGCCGGCGCGCACCGGCCGATCCGGCGCGCCCCAGCCAACCCGAGGAGGAGACATGACCAAGGTCGCCATCCTGCGCTGTCCCGAAAACGCCATGCGCTGCCCCCTGACCAGCTGCTTCCGGTGCCTGACCGGCTGCGCCCAGGGCTTTGCGCGCTACGGGCAAGCCGAACCCGCCGGGGTCTTCACCCTGCCCGCCACCCTGGACGAGACCGTGGCCCTGGCCCGGATCCTCCAGGCCAAGGGGGCCGAGGCCATCCACGCCGTGACCTGCGCCTTCGCCCACAAGCAGGACGGGGCCTGGGTCCTGGGCGGCGGGTTCACGCCGGACCTGGACGACCGGCTCCGGGCCGCGGCCGCGGCCACGGGCCTGCCCTGCGTCAAGGGCACCGCCCACCTGCCCGCGGGGTACGAGCCCGAGACCTTCTGACCGGCCGCCGGGACGCCCCTCCCCGGGGCCGCGCCCGCCGTCCGCCCCACACGGCCCGCGCGAGCCCTAGAGCCGCCTTGATTTTCGGCGCTGGTTCCCAAACCCCGCCGGGAGTGATACGGTGCGCGCCGATCCCGCGGCCCTGTCCTCCCTGGACTGCGCCGCCCTTCGCCAGCCCGCAACAGGAGGATTCGCATGGACGTCGCGCGCATCATGAACCGTGACGTGGTGCGGGTCGCACCGGAAGCCACCCTGGGAGAGCTCATGCCCCTCCAGGCCACGCCGACGACGCGGCAGCTCTACGTCACCGAGCCCGAGGGCCGACTCTTGGGCATCATCACCGGCTTCGATCTGCTCAAGCACCTCATCCCCGGCTACGTGGACCCGAACCTCGCCAAACTCATCGCGGCCGACGACGAGCTCCTGGCCGACACCTACGAGCGGACCAAGCACCTCAC
>JBFWIY010000065.1:0-9162 GCA_050255855.1 Desulfovibrionaceae bacterium | reverse complement strand
GAGGTCATCCGCTCCATCGACCGGCTGCCCCGGTAGCCCAAGCCCCACACACACCATGAGCAACGACACCATCATTCTCGGCATCCACGACGGCCACAACTGCGGCGCGGCCCTGAGCGTGAACGGAAGCATCCGGGCCGCCATCTGCGAGGAGCGCCTCACCGGCGTCAAGAACGAGGTGGGCTTCCCGGCCCGGTCCATCATCGAAGTCCTGCGCCTGGCCGGGGTGGACGCCAAGGACCTGGACGAAGTGGCCTACGCCTCGCTCTTCATGCACGCCCCGTCCTACCTCAGCGACCTGGAGCCCTGGTACGTGGTGGGCTCCACGGACCAGAAGATGGACGAGAAGCGCCGCGACCCGGCCACCCTGAAGCTCATCTTCGACCAGCGCCGCAGCGAGCGCATCGCCCAGGCCACGGAGCTGCTCGGCGTGCCCGAGTCCAAGGTGGTCTTTGTGGAGCACCACCGGGCCCACGCCGCCACGGCCTATTTCACCGCGCCCTTTGCCCACTGGGACAAGCCCCTGCTCTGCCTGACCATCGACGGCTCGGGCGACAACCTGGCGGGCACCGTGAACCTCTGCCTGCGCGGCAAGATCGAGCGCATCGCCGAGACCCCGCGCCACGCCTCCCTGGGCAAGATCTACTCCCGCGTCACCATGCTCATGGGCATGAAGCCCTGGGAGCACGAGTACAAGCTCATGGGCCTGGCCCCCTACGCCGACCCGGGGCGTTGCGACAAGGCGGCCGAGCCCCTGCGCGCCATCCTGGGCCTGCGCGCCGACGGGCTGGCCTACGAGCAGAAGACCGCGCTCTCCATGAACTACATCTACGAGTACCTGCGCGAGCACTTCGAGCGGGTGCGCTTCGACACCATCGCCGGGGCCGTGCAGACCTTCACCGAGGAGATGCTCACCGGCCTGGTGCGCGGGGCCGTGCTGCACACCGGCGTGCGCCAGGTGGCCCTGTCCGGCGGGGTGATGATGAACGTCAAGGCCAACATGCTCATCGGCGAGCTTCCCGAGGTGGACGCCCTGTACATCATGCCCTCGGGCGGGGACGAGTCCCTGGCCATGGGGGCCTGCCTGGACCGCTACTACGATCGCACCGGCGACCGGGACCTGAACCAGAGCGTGTACCCCAACCTCTACCTGGGCGGGGAGTGGGCCGAGGCCGACGAAGTGCAGGCCATGGACGAGATGCTGGCCGGCCGCGACATCGCGGTCTCCCGGCCCGAGGACATGGACGTGGAGATCGCCCGGCTCATGGCGGGCGGCGACGTGGTGGCGCGCTCCCGCGGCCGCATGGAGTGGGGGGCCCGGGCCCTGGGCAATCGCTCTATATTGGCCAGCGCCGACGACTACCGCGTGGTGGAGAAGATCAACACCATGATCAAGCAGCGGGACTTCTGGATGCCCTTCGCCCCGTCCATCCGGGCCGAGAGCGCGGACCGCTATTTCGACAACCCCAAGGGCATCCAGGCCTGGTTCATGAACTACGGGTTCCGTTCGAAGCCCGCCACCTACCCGCACCTCACCGCGGGCAGCCATCCGCGGGACAAGACCATCCGGCCCCAGGTGGTCACGGCCGGGGCCAACCCGGGCTACCACAAGCTCATCACCGCCTTCGAGGACATGACCGGCCGCGGCGTGGTGCTGAACACCTCCTTCAACCTGCACGGCTATCCCGTGGTCTACACCCCGGCCCAGGCCATCGACGTGTTCCTGCGCTCGGGCCTGGACCACCTGGCCCTGCAGAGGCACCTGCTCTCGAAGCGGAAGTAGATGCGCACGGTCCTGTTCGTGGAGTCCGGCGGGTCCGGGGGCGGGTCGTTCCAGAGCCTGCACCTGATCCTCCGGACCCTGGACCCCGAACGCTTCCGGCCCGTGGTGGCCTTTCTCTCGCGCACCCGCTGGCTGGACGAGGTCCGGGCCCTGGGGGTGCGGGCCGAGCTGGTCACGGACCGGGCCTTCTCCACCCACGTGCCCTGGTGGCTGCGCAAGCGCTTCGAGCACACGGTGTACCGCTCCCATCGCCGCCTCGGCCCCCTGGCCGACGCGGCCGTGCGCCTGGCCCACGCCCCGCTGTTGCGCGGGCTGAAGCGCCTGGCCCGGGAGGAGGGCGCGGACCTGCTCTATTCCAACAACCAGCTCAACCGGAACCTGTTCATGGTCTACCTGGCGCGCGACCTGGCCCTGCCCCTGGTCTGCCACTGGCGCAGCATGAGCAGCGACGGGTTCCACCCGCGCAAGTGCGCCATGGTCAACGCGACCATGGCCGCGGGCATCGCCATCTCCGAGGTGGTGCGGGACCACTGGGTCGGGCAGGGCGTCGACCCGGCGCGGCTCACGGTCATCCACAACGGCCTGCCGCCCATGGGCGGCATCGTCCCGCTGGACCTGCACGCCGAGTTCGGCATCCCGGCCGGGCGCAGGGTCATCGTCCTGGTGGGCCGGGTGGAGTGGGAGAAGAACCATCCGCTCATGTTCGAGGCCTTCCGGCGGCTGCTCGCGCGGCGGCCGGAGACCGCGCTCCTGGTGGTGGGGGACGGGACCAAGCTCGCGGAGATGCAGACCCTGGCCCGGGACATGGGCCTGGGGGGGCACGTGGTCTTCACCGGCTACGAGGCGCGCGCCCAGGGCATCATCGCCGGGGCGGACGTGCTGGCCCAGCCCTCCCTCACCGACCCCTTCAGCCGCACGGTGCTGGAGGCCATGGCCCTGGGCGTCCCCGTGGCGGCCACGGCCGTGGGCGGGGTGTTCGAGGCGGTGCGGGACGGGGAGAACGGCCTGCTGACGCCCGTGGGCGACGCCGCGGCCCTGGCCGAAGCCCTGGAGCGCCTGCTGGACGACGCGGAGTTGCGCGAGCGGCTGACGCAGAACGCCCGCCGCACCATCCTGGAGCGCTTCGACCAGGCCGTGCAGACCCGGAAGATCGAGGCGGTGCTGGACCGGATATTGGACCGGGTGTTGGACCGGGATTCGGGCCGCTGAGCCCGGGCCGGGATCAGTCCTTGGCGTCCGGGGCCGGGATGTCCAGGGTGGAGCGCTGCTCCGGGCCGGGGCGCTTGGCCACGTCCCAGACAAAGGGCTCCTTCTTGCGGGCGTGGCGCACGGCCAGGCACTCGTAGCACATGTGCGCCTTGGGCAGGGTGCGCTCCGCCAGCATCTTGCGCAGCTTCTCGAAGCGCCGGTCGTGCCAGGCCTCGGCGAAGGGGACCTCCAGCAGGTTGCCGTAGCGCAGCTGGCCGAAGTAGTCCCGGCAGCAGGCCGTGAGCTCGCCGTTGGCGTCCACGCAGATGTTCAGGAAGGGCATGGGGCAGGTCTCGTGGTCCGGGGGCAGGACGAGCTCCCGGCCCGCGTTGCGCGGCGTGTAGTATTCCGGGTAGCGCCACACCCCGTCCAGGTGCGCGGCCTGCTCGCCCACGGCGGCGCGCACGGCGGCCTCCACCTCCTCCTGGCTCTTGGTGCTCACCGTGGAGGCGAAGACCTTGAGCCGCCCGCCGGTCTCCATCTTGAGCTCCAGCAGCCGCCGCATGTTGTCCAGCACCTTGTCCAGGCCGTCCACCCCGTGGATCTCGGCGTAGGGCTCCCGCTCCAGGGCGTTGATGGAGAACTTGATGCTGTCGATGCCCGCCTCCACCAGGGGCCGGGCGCGGTCCGGGGTGCACAGGGAGCCGTTGGTGCTCAGGTAGACGTACCGGAACCCGAAGCGGTCCTTGGCCAGGGCCACCAGCTCGTGCAGCCGCCGGTTCATGAAGGGCTCGCCCTTCTGGGACAGGGCCAGCACCGGCGGCAGGGCCCGGGCGGCGGCGATGTTCTCGATGACGGCGGTGAACATCTCCGGCGACATGTCGGCCCGGGTCACCCGCTCGTCCATGTTGGAGCAGAAGCGGCAGCGGTAGTTGCAGCGGGTGGAGGCCTCGACGAAGATCTTCTGGATGTCGTATTCCGGCAGGGGCGTGCTCATGCTGTTGGCGAAGTGGGGGTTCGGGTTGAGGGGGGCGTCGGCGGCCTGGGCCCGGCCGACGGACCTGTTGCATACCCCTTCCGCCGGGGCGAGGCAACCGCCGGGGACCGGCAGGCCCCGGGCTAGGGCAGGCGGGTGACGCCCGCGTGCTCGGCCACGGTCCGGGCCAGGTAGTCCCGGTCCAGCACCGCGGCCACCTGTCCGTCCTTTCCGGCCAGGTCCAGGAGCAGGCGCATCATGGTCACGTCGCCGCCGTGGATGGCGTCGTAGAACTCGGTGAAGTCCGAGCCCAGGGCCGCGCCGTCGTGGTAGTCCGCAAAGGGGATGCCCGCGGCGCGTAGCTTCTCGAAGATCTGGGGCACGTAGCCGTATTCCGTGGGCCGCCGTTGCAGCTCCTGGTCCAGCTCGCCCACCACCGGGGGGAAGAGCAGCACGGCGTGGGTCCCGGCGGCGCGGATGCGCTCCAGGATGCGGGCCACGATGCGGATGTTCTCGTCGTAGGTGCGGTCGGAGCGGATGAAGCGCTCCTCGGCCGCGTCCAGCAGGTCGCGCATCTGCCGGGCCAGCTCCTGGCGCGTGTCGGGCATGACCTTGAAGGCCGGGCCGTAGTCAAAGGAGCCGTCGGGCCGGAATCCGCGGTCGTGCAGGGCCATGAGGCCGATGCGGTCCGGGGGCAGGCCGTGCGCCAGGGTGTGGACCAGGGGCCCGAGGTCCCGGCCCTCGGCCTCGCCCCGGGCGATGAGGGTGTAGATGCGGCTCAGCTTGGCCCAGGACCATTCGTCCCCGGGGTTGGCGCTCGGGGTGTAGCGCCGGTCCGGGTCCTGCTTGTAGCGGAACCACCAGAAGTCCAGCCCCACCAGCATCACCTTGGGCGGGTGCACGGCCAGGGCGTGGGTCACGAAGCTCTCCAGCTCGGGCAGGTCGTCGGCCGTGCGGCAGCAGTTGAGGAACCGGGCCGTGAAGCAGCGCTCGCGGAAGGGGATCATGGTGGAGGATCCCACCACCGCCACGTCGGGCCGCACCGCGTCGTACAGGGCGCACTTGTACAGGTAGTGGTCCGCGTTGAAGGCCGGGCCGAACAGGGCGTGGCGGGCTAGCTGCCGGTCCACGGTCTGGGCGTAGGTGAGCATCTCGCCGCTCTGGCGCACCAGGAGCATGGAGAGCCCGAAGGGCGCGAAGCCCAGGGCGGCCAGGAGGGCGAAGACCAGGAGGAAGCGGCGGTAGCTCACGGCGGGACCTAGAATTGGAAATAGAGGTAGGGGGATTCGCCCACGCAGAGCATGGCCGCCACCCCGGCCACGAACAGGACCGCCGTGGCCAGGGCCCAGACCGCCCCGGGCCGGAAGCCCAGCCGGTCCGGAATGCGCAGGGCGGCCAGCCGGGGGTGCACGTTGGTGGCCGGGTCGTGGGCCTGGAGGAGCTGGTAGCTGTTGGGCGCGAACCAGCAGACCAGGAGCAGCCCCAGGATCATGCGCTCGGACTGGCCGCGCACGATGTTGGCCAGGTGGCCGTGCCCCAGCCCGGCCATGCTGGTGAGCATGACCCAGGCGTCGTGGAAGCTCGCGGCCCGGAAGAGCACCCAGCCCGCCACCACGGCGGCGAAGGTGACGAGCACCCCGAGCCCCTTGGCCGTCAGGGCGGACGCGCCGCGCAGCCGGTCCAGGCGCGGGCCCAGGGCCGCGCGCCACAGGTTGTGGACCACCAGGTAGATCCCGTGCAGCGCGCCCCAGGCGATGAAGGTCCAGCCCGCGCCGTGCCACAGGCCGCACAGGGTCATGACGATCATCAGGTTTGCGAGCTTGTGGCCGAAGCCCTTCCGGCTCCCGCCCAGGGGGATGTACAGGTAGGTCATGAGGAAATAGCCCAGGGAGATGTGCCAGCGCCGCCAGAACTCGCTGATGTTGGCGGACTTGTAGGGCGAGAAGAAGTTGAGCGGCAGGCGCAGCCCCAGGGCGCAGCCCAGGCCCAGGGCCATGTCCGAGTAGCCCGAGAAGTCGAAGTAGAGCTGGAGGGTATAGAGCAGGGCCCCGCGCCAGGCCTGGCCCGGGTCCGGGGTCCCGCCGTTGGCCACGGCGGAGAAGATGGCGTCGGCGTAGGGGGCCAGCACGTCGGCCACCAGGACCTTCTTCACCAGGCCCATGCCGAAGAGCACCAGCCCCACGGCGAAGCGCCGGGCGTCGGGCCGGAAGGTGCCCGGGTCGCGCAGCTGGGGGAGCATGTCGTGGTGAAAGAGGATGGGCCCGGCCACCAGGGGGGGGAAGAAGCTGATGATGGTGCCGTAGTTGAGCACCCGGAACTGCTCGATGCGGCGCTGGTACAGGTCGGTGAGGAAGGCGATCTGGGTGAAGGTGAAGAAGGAGATGCCCAGGGGCAGGGTCGGGGCCGCGGCGTGCAGGGGCCAGCCGGTCAGGGCGGCCAGGTTGGCCTCCAGGAACCCGAAATATTTGTAGTAGCCGAGCAGGGAGAGGTTGAAGACCAGGGCCAGGACATAGAGGGTCCGGCCGCGCGGCGTGCCGCGGGTGCGGGCGATGGCTCGGCCCAGCACGGCGTTGCCCGCCAGGGAGAGCAGCAGGGCCAGCATGGACCCCCGCCAGGAGGCGTAGAAGGCCAGGCTGGCGCAGAGCAGCAGGGCCAGGGCGGCCGTGGGTCCGCGCCGGGGCCCGGCCAGCCGGGCCAGCCCGTAGTAGCCCGCCAGGAGCAGGGGGAAGAAGACGAAGAGGAATTGAGCGGAGTTGAAGATCATGGCAGGCCGGGGCTGGAATGTCGCCGGGGGAGCGCGGCCAGGGCGGCGGCCCGGCCTGAACGCGCCGCACCTCTCATACACCATGCCCCGGGGTCGAACAATCCATTTCTGCGGCCCGGTCCCGGCGCGGGGCGGTCGCCTTGACGGCGACCGGGGCAGGACGTAAAAGATGCACTTCATTTTTCGCCGTGTTTCCGACGCGGCCCGACCCCGGGCGCCGTCGGCCCGTCCGCGCGGCAGACCAGCGAGGGCGACAGCCACCTCATGCGTTTCGTCTATCTGACCTGGACTCCCTATTCCCAGCGGTTCCACGAGTTCTGGGTGGCCCCGCTGCTGGCGCGCGGGTTCGAGGTCTCGGTCGTCGACTGCACCGCCTGCGTGCGGGCCGCCTCCTACAAGGAGGTCCGCCTGCCCGACGCCCGGGACTACGAGCACCTGCACGTCTGCACGAGCCGCGAGGACGTGGCCCGGGCCCTGGCCCGCTTCACCCCCCAGGACATGCTCTTCAGCCTGGTGCACCTGAGCAAGCAGACCCTGTTCCTCTACCGCCTGATCCACCGCCTGGGCCTGCGCTTCTGCGCCTACCAGCCCGAGAGCATGCCCTTTCCCCCCTCGGTGAAGGGGGAGGACCGCTCCGCCCTGCAGCGGCTGATCCGGCGCTGGGGATCGTGGAACAAGGCGCGGCTCACCCTGTGCCGCTCCTTCCGCTTTCCCAACCGGCGGCTGGGGGTGGCCGAGGCCGAGCTGCTGTTCATCAACAGCTCCCACGTGCCCGAACCGCACTATCCCGTGGGCCCGGGCACCCGGCTGGTGCGCACCCATTGCTTCGACTACGAGCTCTTTCTCGGCCTGCGCGAGGAGCTGGCCAAGGGCAGCGGCCTGTTCGCCGACGACGGCCGGGTGCGGGTGGTGTTTCTGGAGAGCGCCGCGCCCAGCCACCCGGACCGCTTCTGGACCGGCAACCGCGCCCAGCTCACCCCGGAGGTCTATTTCCCGGAGATCACGGCCTTTCTGCGTGAGCTGACGCGCAAATACGACCTGGATCTGCTGGTGGCGGCGCACCCCCGGGCGGTCTGGGAGGGCCGGCTGGAGCACTACGCCGAGTTCCGCATGGTCCAGGGCAAGTCGCTCCAGGCCGTGGCCCAGGCCGACCTGGTGCTCACCCACGCCAGCCAGAGCGCCAGCTTCGCGGTGATGCTCCGGAAGCCCATGAGCTGTCTGAACACCGACGAGTTCGAAAACAACCGCCTGGGGCTGCACGCCAAGGCCATGGCCGGGGCCCTGGGCAAGACGGCCTACAACATCTCCCGCGGGGCCGGGGGCTTCGACCTGGAGCGGGAGCTCGCGGTGGACGAGGCGCGCTACGACCGCTACGTGCGCGACTACCTCGACGCCGACGGCAGCGATCGGTCCTTCTGGGACGTGCTGGCGGAGGCTTGTCTTGGCCTGAAGTGACGTAGTCGGAATCGATCCGGGAGCCCCGGCATCAGATTTGGAGTTGCATCGAGATCAATTCGGCCCGGAGGTCACCAGAGGTCGTTGGTGACGTACCCGAGGCGTTCCAGCATAGCTTGGCCGTATGTTTTGAAACGTGCCTTGAATTCTTCTGGCCACTCCTGCCAGGGGGGGAGGATGGTTTTGGGACGGGCGTTGATCCGGCGGGTTGTTGCCTCGGCGACGACACGCTCGTTAATGTCGTTTATATCGAAAAAATTCAATATACTTCCAAGAGAGTCAAGAGAGAACAGCGCCTGCATGGGCACGGAGAGTTGCTGGGCTTCCGGGACGGCCTGAAGGTTGTCGAGGATAAGTCGGTTCGTCTCGGCCCACAGCCAAGCGTTGCGTTCGAACGGGGGCAGGTGTTCCCAGGAATGGTGCAGTTCGCTGTCCTGTCTGGGGCGAAGGCGGCCGAGGGCCACGAAGCGCTCCTGCATGCTCAGGGGGCGATCATCCACATAGCCTACGGGCATCGGGTCGGGGGCCAGGTCGGTGTACACGGACCTGACGAAGGATCGCCCGTCGCGATGGAGGTACAGAAATTTGGCGTCAGGATAGAGGGAATGAAGCGCTGCCGTGAATGGAGCAAGGTAATAGGCAATTTCTATAAAGTAACTTTTCTTGAAGCGTTTCAGGGCGTCCTGGATTTGTTGGCCCCTCGCTTCGGCCAGCAGGGAGGTGGCGTTTTTCGGGGCGAGGTATGCCTGTAGGTTCTGGAGGGTCAAAGCCTTGAGCACTTGCTCTCCACCCAGATCCGCTCCCCGCAACTGCCCCTCATTGAGCGCCAGAACGGAGCTTGAATTCCGGAGCAGGATTCCAAGCGACGTAGTGCCGCATCGTCCCGTAGAGAGCACGAAAGCGTAGCGGGGAGTTTCCATCTAGGAGATGTCCAGTCCGTTCAGCTTTTGTGAAAGAATGGCGAAGATGCTTTTGTATGAGTCAAGCTGCATCAAT
>JBFWIY010000064.1:2107-9249 GCA_050255855.1 Desulfovibrionaceae bacterium | reverse complement strand
CACGGCCTGCACACCGTGGCCCGCCACATCGAGACCTGGTTCCTGCCCCTGGCCCTGGTCGCCTCGGCCCTGGCCCTGATCCACCCGCCGCTCTTCACCTGGCTCCGGCCCCACATCTCCGTGGCCCTGGGCGTCATCATGTTCGGCATGGGGCTCACCCTGGAGTTCAAGGATTTCGCCGGGCTGGCGGCGCGCTGGCGGCTCGTCCCGGCCGCAGCCCTGCTCCAATACGTGAGCATGCCGCTCTTCGCCGTGCTCATGGTCCGGATCTTCGGCCTGGACCCCCAGGCCGCCGTGGGGCTCATCGTGGTGGGGGCCTGCCCCGGGGGCACGGCCTCCAACGTCATCACCTACCTGGCCAAGGGCAACGTGGCGCTCTCCGTGACCATGACCCTGGTGTCCACGGCCCTGGCCCCGGTGCTGACCCCGGCCGCGGTCTGGCTGCTCTGCGGCCAGCGCGTCACCGTGGACTTCTGGGGCATGGCCGCCTCGGTGTTCTGGATCGTGGTCTTTCCGCTGGTGGACGGGCTGGTGCTGCGGCGTCTGCTGGGCCGCCGGGTGCACGCCCTGGTGGAGGTCTTTCCGGCCGTGAGCATCGTGACCATCACCGTGGTGGTGGCCTGCGTGGTGGGGCTCAACCAGGCGTCCATCCTGGCCCTGCCCCTGGCCATCGGCGCGGCCGTGATCTGCCACAGCCTGGCCGGGTTCGCCCTGGGCTGGGGGGCCGGGCGGCTGCTCTCCCGCGACCGGCGCGACGCCGTGGCCCTCAGCGTGGAGATCGGCATGCAGAACTCGGGCCTGGGCGTGGCCCTGGCCCAGACCTTCTTCAGCATCCGCGCGGCCCTGCCCGGCGCGCTCTTCAGCCTGGTGCAGAACCTGATCGGCGTGGTCCTGGCCCGGGTCTGGACCCGGCGCGGCGCGCAGGCCGAGGCCGACACCTCCGGCCCCGCGGCCGGGGACCGCTCCGAGGGCTGAGGCGCGCCCCGCGCCCGTCGCCCGCCCGTCGCCCCCCGCCGCCTACACCCGGCAGCCCAGCCGCTCCAGCTGCACCGGCATGGCCGGGATGTGCGGCCGGGTGGAGAAGCAGCGCCCCTCCCAGGGGATGACGGCCGCCGGGCCCGAGACCCCGCGCCGCACCCGCACGCCCCCGGCCAGGAACTCCAGGCTCATGGGCACGGGCTCCAGGTCGCCGTCGCCGCACAGGCTCTCGCGCACGTCCGGGGCGAAGCACATGGCGCCGCCGCGCTGGTCGCACACCTCCAGGCAGGTGTGCACGCTGACCACGCGGCGCACCTCCCCCGCCGGGGAGAAGCGCAGGGAGGCCATCTCGCCGCTGACGCCCACGGCGTCCGGGTCCCAGGCCGCCACCTCGCCCACCAGGGTGGGGACGGGGACCATGCGGCCGGGCTCCAGGCCGCGCAGGGCCCCGTCGGGGAAGAAGCTCAGGCCGTGGCGCACCGGCAGGGGCCCCAGCGGGGTGACGACCTCCACCACCTCCTCCGGCCACAGGGTCAGGCTGCGCAGCGCGCCGGTGTCGTAGAAGGCCACGGCGATGCACTTGGCCGTCACCGGGCCCAGCGGGGTGCGCACGGTCATGGCCTGGGCCAGCCCGGCCTCGTCCTCCTGGCTCCAGTAGGCCGAGAGCCGTCCGTTGAGGGGAAAGACGCGGCTGAGCGCGCCGTTGGGGTGGAAGGTGACCAGCTCGGCGGACATGGGGCCGGCCGGGGTGTCTACCTCCACGGCGTGTTGCAGGGGCACGGTGCGCAGGCGGCCGTTGGCGTGAAAGCACAGGGGCTGCACGTCGCGGCGGCGGATGTCGTCGATGTCGTACTCGGGCGCCAGCGGGCCGAGGGGGGTGTCCAGGATGTGGCCCGCGGCCGGGGTGCAGGAGCAGAGCGTGCCGTCGGCGCGCCGGGACACGGGACCGGACACGGACAGGACGCCATAAGGGGTACTCAGGGTCGGCATGGTTCCCTCCGGGGTTGTCGGGAGGTTAGCAAGGAGGATGCCAGGGATTGGAGTGAATCCTATCAAGGTGTTGCGACGGGCGGGCGACGGTGGGGTGAAGATGCATCGACAATTCCGTAGCATCGCCTGACGGAATTGTCGGATACGGTGTGGGCGGCGGAGACTCCCCCTCGGGGCGGGGGCGGCTGCGGTGGATACGCAGGAAATACAGGACATAAGGAATTAGACCTGGTGAGGTATAATTTCTGCGAAAAACCCGGCAGGGAGCCTTGCCAACCGCCGGAGGGGTTGGTATAAGACCTCACCCTCATCGAAAGCCCCGGCCGCCCCTCTCAACCCCAATCGAGCCCCTCAATCGACGGGGTAACCCCCCCAGGCCGGGGTCCGTCCTCTGTTTTTGTTAACCTACTGAAATCATTGAATGCAGCTCGGGAAAATCGCCCGTCGCGTTGCCTTTCCCCGCGCCCTCGGCTAGGGTCGCCCCCAGCATGACCCGACCCCTCACCATCGCCTACGTCATCGGCGGGCTGCCCTTCGGCGGCGTGGAGAACTGGCTCTTCGACCTGGCCCGCGCCCTGCGCGCCGACCCGGACGTCCACGCCCGCATCCTCAACGTCTCGGGCACAGGCGTGAAGATGGACGACTTCCGGGCCGAGGGCCTGGAGGTGCTCTGCGCCGGGGACTCCAAGAAGGCCCTGAAGACCGGCAATCTCAAGACGTTGCGCCGGGTGCGCGCCATCCTGCGCGAGGTGCGCCCGGACATCGTGCACACCCTCCAGTTCTCGGGCGACTACTTCGGCCGCCTGGGGGCCTGGGGCCTGGGCGCGCCGGTCATCACCCACATCAGAAACGTCAAGAGCGAGCGCCACCTGCGCCGCCGGGTCATCAACCGGCTGCTCTCCTTCCGCACGGATCTCTACCTCTCGGTGTCCAAGGCCGCCGTGGCCACCATCCAGCGCGAGCACAACCTGGCCCGCCGCCCGGTGCAGGTGCTCTACAACGCCGTGGACCCGGCCAAGCTGGCGGTCCCGCCCGTGGACTTCGCGGCCCGCCACGGCCTGCGCGGCCCGGTGGTCCTCGGGGTGGGGCGGCTGGTGGCCCAGAAGAACTTCGACCTGCTGCTGCGCGCCGTGCGCCTGCTGCTGGACCGGGGCCAGGAGGTCTCGGCCTGTCTGGTGGGGGACGGGGGCGAGCGGGAGCGCCTGGAGGGGCTGGCCGCGGAGCTGGGCCTGGGGGGCCGGGTGGCCTTTGCGGGCTACGTGCCCAACGCGGAGGTGCCGGGCTACCTGCGGGCGGCCGCGGTGCTGTGCATGCCTTCGGACTACGAGGGCCTGCCCGTGACCCACGTGGAGGCCCTGTTCTGCGGCCTGCCCGCGGTCATCTCGGACAGGGTGCCCTCGGCCGAGATCGCCGGGGCGGCCAGCCTGATCTGCCGCCGGGAGCCCGCGGACATCGCGGACCGGCTGGCCGCGCTGCTGGGGGACCCGGCCCGCCGGGCCGAGTTCTCGGCCGCGGCCCTGGCCATCGCGCCCGAGTACGCCATGGACCGCTACGTGGAGCGGCTCAAGGCCGTCTACCGGGGGCTGGTCTCCGGTTCCTGATCCCCGCCCGTCCCTTTCGATTCCGTTTTTTCCGGTTCCGTTCCGTCCGCCCCGGCCCCGGTGAGCCGCTTCCGGGCCAGCCGGGCCTCGGCCGCGGCCAGCCGGCCGCGCCGCCGCCACCACTCCCGGCCCCCGGCCATGGCCCCGGCCAGGAGCAGGGGCGTGCCCACGGCGTTGTAGCGGCCGATGTTGTGGGTCACCAGGGAGTCGAACAGGAACAGCCCCAGGAACGGCGCGAGCAGGGCAGCCCCGGCCCAGTCCCGGCGGCGCAGGGCGCGCCAGAGGGCGTACAGGCACAGGCAGTAGAGCGGGATGTTGCACAGGCTCCAGTGGCCGTCCACCATGCCCCGGTAGGTCAGCGAGGGCAGGGTGCGCAGGTAGTTCCACGGGTGGGTGAGGATGCGCCGGGCCGCCTCGTTGAACTGGATGCGGTCGGCCACGGCCCGGGGGTAGGCGGCCTCCAGCTCGCCCGAGCGCCGCAGCGCCGCGCGGTAGTAGCCCTCCTCGCGCACCAGGTTGTGGTACTGCTCCGGGTCCAGGAGCGCGGTGAGGACCTGGCGCAGCACCGAGGCCCGGCTCCAGTAGAAGAAGCTGGCCGCGATCTCCTCCGGGGTCATCATGACGTAGCGGGAGCGCAGGTCCAGGGCGATGCCGCCGCGCTCGGTGATGAAGGCCCGGCCGAAGCGCTCCTGGTTGCGGAGCTTCCAGGGCGTCACCACCGCGGCCATGAGCAGCCCGACGACCAGGGCCGAGACCACCAGCCCCCGGCGGCGCGCCGGGTCCCGCCAGGCCACGAACAGCAGGTAGGCCAGGCAGAAGGGCCCGATGTACCACCACTGGGCCAGGGTCAGGGTGAGCGCGCCCAGGGTCAGCCCGGCGGCCACGGGCCGCCACCAGTCCCGCAGCCCGAGGGGCCGCCGCACGCAGAGGTGGAAGAGCCAGGCGAAGAGCGTCACCAGACCCGTGGCGAAGAGTTCGGAATAGAAGCGGTTCACGTGCTGGGTGAGGAAGGGGTGCAGGGCCGTGGCCGCCAGGGCCAGGCCCGCGGCCCAGCGGCTGCCGCACAGCTCCCAGGCCATGAGCATGGCCAGCACGGACATGCCCAGGAGCAGGAGGACCTGCGCCACCTTGATGGCCTGCATGCCGGGCGGGGCGTGCAGCCCGTCGAAGTCCTGGGGGTGGAAGAACCACTCGAAGCGGTCGTGGGCCAGCGACGGCACGGCGCGGATCATCAGGGCCAGGAAGGCGGGGTAGGCGGGCGGGCGGTAGGCGTCCAGGGGCTCGGCCGTGTCCGGGTCCATGATCTCGGAGAAGCCCTGGCCGTGGGCGATGTGGTAGCCCGCGGCCACGAACTGCCGGGCGTCGCCGCCCAGGCCGCGGTCGTGGAGCTGCGACAGGTGCCACGCCAGGAACAGGGGCGTGAACACCAGCACGATCCAGAGGATGCGCCGTCGGCGCGTGGCGAAGAGTTCGGCGATGCGCATGCCGCTTCCTTTGACGAAGGACGGGACTGTAGCCCAAAGCCCCCCGGCCGGTCGAGGAAAAACCCGGGCCCGGCCTTGACCTTTGCCCGCAGACCCGGCATGCCTGGGCAAAGCGCGCGAGGACCCCGCCCCATGCCCACATCGCCCACCCTGTTCATCCAGATTCCCTGCTACAACGAGGCCGAGACCCTGCCCGTGGCCCTGGCCGACCTGCCGCGCGAGCTGCCCGGCGTGGCCCGCGTGGTCTGGCTGGTGGTGGACGACGGCAGCACCGACGACACCGTGGCCGTGGCCAAGGCCCACGGGGTGGACCACGTGGTGCGCCACACCCGCAACATGGGCCTGGCCAAGGCCTTCATGACCGGGCTGAACGCCTGCCTGGAGCTGGGCGCGGACATCATCGTCAACACCGACGCGGACAACCAGTACGACGCCGCCTGCATCCCGGACCTGCTCGCCCCCATCCTGGAGGGCCGGGCGGACATGGTGGTGGGGGCGCGGCCCATCGACCAGGTGGAGCACTTCTCGCCCCTCAAGAAGCGCCTCCAGAAGTTCGGCTCCTGGGTGCTGCGCAAGGTCTCGGGCACCGAGGTCCAGGACGCGCCCAGCGGGTTCCGGGCCCTGACGCGCCGGGCGGCCATGCGCCTGAACGTCTTTTCCGAGTACACCTACACCCTGGAGACCATCATCCAGGCCGGGCAGGCCCGGCTGGCCGTGGTCTCGGTGCCGGTGCGGGTCAACGGCAAGCTGCGGCCCTCGCGGCTCATGTCCAGCATGGTCTCGTACCTGCGCAAGTCCCTGGCCACGGTGCTGCGCATCTCCATCACCTACCGGCCCCTGCGCTTCTTCCTGAACGCGGCCTGGGTGTTCTTCATCCTGGGCGGGGTGCTGTGCCTGCGCTGGCTGGCGCTCTATTTCCTGGGCACGGACCGGGCCCACGTGCCGAGCCTGATCCTGGCCACCATCCTGCTCTCGGGCGGGTTCTTCTGCGCCGTGCTGGCCGTGCTGGGCGACCTGCTGGCCGTGAACCGCAAGCTGCTGGAGGACGTGCGCTACCGGCTCATGCGCCTGGAGCTGGACCACAAGCGCGACGCCGGGCCCGACGCCGACGCCGAGCCCGACGCCGGTGAAGCCGCCTCCAAAGAGCCCGGAGACGCATGAGGCGGCCGCGCTCCGAGGCCCCGTCCCGGGACGACGTGCTGGCCGGGCGCTACGACGCCGAGTTCCTCCTCGGCCCCTACCGCCGCCTGCTCCTGGCCCACGCCCGGGTGGAGGCGGACCGCCGCCGCGCCGCCTCGGGCGGCGTGCTCACCCGGACCCTCTGCGCCCTGCTCCAGTCCGGCCGGGCCGACGCCGTGCTGGCCGTGGGCTTCGCCCCGGACGCGCCGCTCGCCCCGCGCTACCTGACCCTGACCACCCCGGAGGCGGTGCGCGCCGCGGCCGGGTCGGTCTACGCCTACATCCCGCCCCGGGAGCTCACCGCGGCCCTGGACGCGGCCCGGGCCGCGGGCCGCCGCGCGGCCGTGGTCTGCCAGCCCTGCCTGGCCCCCCTGGTGCGCCGCCGCCAGGCCGCGGACCCGGGCGCCGTGGTCCTGGTGGCCAGCTTCTTCTGCGGCTGGAACATGACCCTGGACGCCACGGCGCACCTGGTGCGCAAGGCCGGGTTCGATCCCGCCGACGTGGCCGAGGTGCGCTACCGCCACGGCGACTACCCCGGGGGCTTCATGGTCCGCACCCGCGACGGCCGGGAGCGCCGGTTCTCCAAGGCGGCCTACGAGCTCCTCAACATGCAGTTCCTGCGTCCGGGCTGCGGCCGCTGCGCCTGCTACATGGGCGACGGCGCGGACCTGGCCTGCGGCGACGCCTGGCTGCGCGGCCGGGCCGACCTCAGCGCCGTGCTGGCCCGCACCCAGGCCGGACTGGACGCCCTGGCCCTGGCCGCGGACGGCCTGGAGTGCTTCGCCCTGGCCGAGGCCGACCTGGTGCGCATGCACCTGGGCAACCTGCGCTACAAGAAGTACGGCCTGTCCGCGCCCATGCGCCTGCTCACCTGGCTGTTCAACTCGGCCCTGCCCAAGAACCTGCCGCC
>JBFWIY010000064.1:0-2007 GCA_050255855.1 Desulfovibrionaceae bacterium | reverse complement strand
TGGAAGCGGCTCACCGCGGTCTACGGCGGGGTGGACCTGGGCTATGGCCGGGCCCTGGCCCAGACCCTGGGCGGGTACGCGGCCAACCTGGTGGTGCCGGGCAAGCTCGGGGAGATGGTCAAGGCCGTGTGGCTGGACTTCGGGGACCGCCCGGGCCGGGGCAAGGTCCTGGCCTTCTTCCTGGTGGCCCTGGAAAAGCTTTTGGACCTCGGGGCCACGGTGCTGCTGCTCACCGGGGCCCTGCTCGTGGTGCTGCCCGCGCCGCTCTACCAGCCGCGCGGGGTGGTGGGCCTGGTCCTGGCCGGGGCCCTGGCGCTCTGGGCCGCGGCCGGGCTGCTCCTGTGGCGCTCCGAGTGGTTCGTGGCCCTGTTCAACCGCTTCGTGGTGCATTCGGACGAGGCCAAGGTCCTGGCCGCCTGGCGCGAGGCCCTGGGCCGCCGGCGCGAGGCCGCGGAGCTGGTGGGCTGGTCCCTGGCGCTTTGGATGGTGCAGATTCTCCAGTTCTGGTGTATGTTCCGGGTGTTCGGGGCGGACGCGCCCCTGCGCGAGGTGGGCGTGGGCGCGCCCCTGGGCCTGCTGGCCGGGACCATCCCCCTCACCGTGGGGGGCGTGGGCCTGCGCGACGCCGTGCTGCTGTGGTATTTCGGCCCGGCCCTGGGCATGGCCCGGGTCCTTTCGGTGGGGGGCCTGTCCCTGGCCCGCATCGTCCTGCCCTCGGCCGCGGGGCTGCCCTGTTTCATCGCGCTCATGCGCGGCCGCAAGCGGAGTTCTCATGACCGCATCCAACCGCAACCGCCGACTGCTTGAGGCCCTGTGGCGGGCCCTGGCCCCGGCCGCGCCCCGGCTGCTCACCCAGCTGGAGCGCGACCCGGACTCGCCGCTGTTCGGCTGTTTCGACCGCGACCACTGGCACTACAAGATGCGCGACTTCGCCTCGGCCATCCTCCAGCAGGGGGCCGTGAGCCTGGACGCCCTGGCCGCCCTGGACCTGCCGGACAACCCGCTCTTCGCCTCGCCGCGGACCGAGCAGTGGAGCCGCGCGGCCGTGCGCTGCCTGGCCCGGCTCCAGCGCCCCTCGGGCGGGTACGACGAATACTATCCGCGCGAGCAGGGCTTCCCGCCCGCGGCCTTCGGGCTCTACGCCGCCGGGCTGTTCTTCGCCCGGCGCGGCTGGCCCGCGCCCGAGCCCGGGGTGGCCGCCGCGCTCCAGCGCTGTGCGGACTGGCTCCTGGCCCATCAGGAGACCGAGGCCCTGAACCAGGAGTGCGCCGCCCTGGCCGGGCTGGCCCTGGCCGGGCGCGTCCCGGGCCTGGCCGTGGACCCGGACCGCCTGGCCCGGCGCTGGGACGACTTCTACGCCGCCCAGGCCCCGGGGGGCTGGTTCCCGGAGTACGGCGGGCCGGACACGGGCTACCTCTCCGTGACCCTGGACTGCCTGTACGACGCCCACCGCGTGAACAATGACCCGCGCGCCCCGGAGGCCATGCGCCGGGCGGCGGCCTTCATCGCCGAGCTGGTGCTGCCCGACGGCCGCGTGCCCGCCATGGCCAACGCCCGCAACACCGACTACATCGCGCCCTACGGCCTGACCCGGCTCGGGGCCACGGACCCCACGGCCGCCGCCGTGGTCCACGCCCTGTTCGCCGGGGCGGACCAGCCCTGGCATTTCCTCAACGCCACGGACGACCGCTACCTCTGCCACTACCTGTTCCAGTCTGCCTTCCGGGCCCTGGAGCACATGGACCGGCTGGGCGAGCCGGGCGAGCTGCCGCGCGACCGGGCCTGCGAGCGCTTCGACGCCGAGGCCGGGCTCTACGTGCGCCACGAGGGCGGGGCGGCCGGGCGCAGCCTGGTCTTCGCCGGGGCCAAGGGCGGGGTCTGCTACCTGGCCGGGCCGGGCGGGGTGGAGGACGCGGACTTCGGCTGGCGGGCGGGGTTGCCGGGGGGCAAGCTGGCCGTGACCCACTGGCCCAGCCCGGACTGGGACACGGCCCTGGAGCGCGGGAC
>JBFWIY010000063.1:0-9295 GCA_050255855.1 Desulfovibrionaceae bacterium | reverse complement strand
TGCTGTTCATCCGCGAGCACCGGCTGGCCGCCCTGTCCGTGGTGGTCCTCGGGGTGGGGGTGGGGCTCACGGGCCTGTTCCCGTCCATGGCCGGGGTGGTGGGCTGCACGGTGCTCATGAGCTTCGGGTTCCACTACTACGAGACCATGAACCAGTCCCTGACCCTGCAATACTTCGGCCCGCGCGAGGCCCCGCTGGTCATGGCCCGCATGCGCAGCGCCGGGGCCCTGGCCAACATCGCCATCGGCGCGGTCATCTGGGTGCTGGCCCTCTGGCTGGACTATCCGGCCATGTTCTCCCTGCTCGGGGTGGTGGCCGTGGCGGCCGGGACCTGGGCCTTCACCCGCGACCCCTCGCGCAGCGACGTGCCGCCCCAGCTCAAGAAACTGGTGTTCCGCCGCCGCTACTGGCTGTATTACGTGCTCACCTTCCTGGCCGGGGCCCGGCGGCAGATCTTCACGGCCTTCGCCGTGTTCCTGCTGGTGGAGCACTATCACTACACCGTGCAGGGCATCACCGCCCTGTTCGTGGTCAACAACGTCATCAACGTCTTCGTCAACCCCGCCATCGGCCGGGCCGTGAACCGCTTCGGCGAGCGCTTCGTGCTCAGCCTGGAGTACGCCGGGCTGGTGGCGGTGTTCCTGGCCTACGCCCTGGTGAACGACCCGTGGGTGGCCGCCGGGCTCTACGTGGCGGACAACGTGCTCTTCAACTTCACCATGGCCATCCGCACCTATTACCAGAAGATCGCCGACCCCGGGGACATCGCCTCGGGCATGGCCGTGGGCTTCACCGTGAACCACGTGGCCGCGGTGCTGCTGCCGGTGCTGGGCGGGCTGATCTGGCTGGTGGACTGGAAGATCGTGTTCGTGGGCGGGGCGGCGCTCAGCCTGGCCTCCCTGGTCATGACCCAGTGCATCCGGCTGCCCCGGCCCGCCCCCCGGGCCTGACCCGACCTTCCGATGTTGACGCTGCACGACGCCCGAGGCTAGACTGCGCCCTTCCGCCGCGGCCTCCCCTCCGGCGCGCGGCGACCCGGAGTCCGAGGCGTGCATCGAAAGCTCAATCAGTACCCCAGCGTCTTCCTGCATACCGGAGACTTCTTTCTGGGGGTCAAACCGACGCTGGTGACCACGGTGCTCGGGTCCTGCGTGGCGGTGACCATGTTCGCCCCGCGCCTCCAGGCGGGCGTCATCTGCCACGCCTTCCTGCCCGACAGCCGGATCACCACGCGCAACCTGGCCCTGGAGCCCCAGGTCTGCCGCTTCGTGGACACGGCCATGCCCAGCCTGTTCGGCTCCATGGCCCGGCTGGGCTGCGACCCGCACGAGCTCATCATCAAGGTCTTCGGCGGCGGGTCCGGGTTCGCCATCGGCATGAACGGCGGCAACGGCAACTTCCGGGTGGGCCAGCGCAACATCGCCGCGGTGCTCGCCTACCTGGAGGACCAGGGCCTGGCCCCCACGGCCCAGGACGTGGGCGGCGAGGTGGGCCGCAAGATCCATTTCCTGACCCACACCGGCGAGGTCTGGGTCAAACGCCTGCCCCGCTACGACGCGGAGATCGTGGAGGGCATGCGCCAGGCGGGCAGCGGCATCGCCGGTCGGCCCTCTATGGTGCGCGGGCCCTACGGCCGATAGGAGGGACGGTGGGGACGGACAAGGACCAACGCGGCGGCGTGGAGCCCGAGGTGCAGGAGCTGCTGCCCGACTACCTGGCCCGCTGCGCCGTGCGCCAGCTGGCCCTGGAGGGGGCCCTGGAGCGGAGCGAGTTCGGGCTGCTGGAGCAGCAGGGCCACCGCTACAAGGGCTCGGCCGGGTGCTGGGGGCTGTGGGAGCTGGGCGACCTGGGCTCGGCCCTGGAGTGCGCCGCCCGCGACCGCGACCGGCCCGGCTGCGCCGACCTGCTGCACCGCATGGACCAGTGCCTGCGCCGGGCCGCGGACAAGCTGGACCGGGACTGAACCTCCATCCCCCCGGGGGGACCATGCGCATCGTCCATTTTTCCAACAACTCCCTGGCGGGCGCGCCCCGGCTCATCGTGGACGCCCTCAACGCCCACACCCCGCACCACGCCCGGCTGGTGGACGCCCGGCGCTACACCGCGGCCGAGCGCGGCTGGTTCGGCCACGACCTGGTGTTCAGCGAGGACCCGGAGGCCTGCCTGGCCGAGGTCGAGGCCGCGGACGTCCTGCACCTGCACAACTTCCTGGACCTGGACTCCCGCGACTTCGCGCCCCTGGACTTCCGCGCCCTGGCCAGGCGCAAGCTGGTGCTGCGCCAGCTCCACAGCCTGCCCGCCCTGGTGGCGAGCCGCATGGGCCGCACCGAGGCTTCGGTGCTGGACGACGGCATGCCCGCCCTGGTCATCGCCCACTACCCGGAGCGCTTCCACCCCCGGGCCCGGGTGGTGCCCAACCTGGTGCCCCTGCGCGACCCGCGCTACACCCCGCGCCCCGAGCCCCCGGAGCTGGACGTGTTCTTCGGCCCGAGCAAGCCGGACTCGGCCTGGGAGAACCGCTGGAACACCAAGGGCGCGCCCGAGACCGCGGCCCTGCTGGCGGACCTGCACGCCCGCCTGGGCCTGCGCGTGGAGCAGCTCACGGACGTGCCCCGGGACGTGATCCTGGCCCGCATGGCCGCCTCCCGGCTGGTGCTGGACGACATGGCCAACGGCAGCATCCACCTCTCGGGCCTCCAGGGCCTGAGCCTGGGCCGGGCCGTGGCGGGCTGGCTGGACCCGCGCCAGCAGATGGTGCTGCGCGAGCTCACCGGCGCGCCGGACCTGCCCTGGATCAACGTGCGCCTGGAGGAGGCCGGGCCGGTGCTGGCGGCGCTGTTCGCGGACGCGGACGAGCTGGCCGCCCTGGGCCGCGCGTCCCGGGCCTGGATGGAGCGTTGGTGCGACGACGCGGTGCTGGTGGGGCATTTCGTGCGCGCCTACGAGGACGCCCTGGCCGACCCCACGCGCCTGACCCGCCAGCCCGAGCTGGCCCTGGACACCCCGCTCAAGCGCTTCGTGTACGTGCGCCTGCCCGAGCTGGCCTGGGCCGAACGCGGCCGCCGCGCCCGGGCCCTGGCCGCCCGGGCCTGACCCGCGCCCCGGCCCTGTTTCCCGATCCGGCCGCCCGGCCCGCGGTTTCACCGGCTCCACCCCGTCGATATCCTTTTGCCTTCGCCGTGGATTTGGGCTAGGGTGCGTGCCATGGATCGGTGGCGGAACCGGCTC
Source organism: Desulfovibrionaceae bacterium (assembly GCA_050255855.1). GTDB lineage: Bacteria > Desulfobacterota > Desulfovibrionia > Desulfovibrionales > Desulfovibrionaceae. The sequence goes on along the minus strand of JBFWIY010000063.1, from coordinate 6,067 downwards.
AAACCTCTGGGAAATGCCGCAATGCGGGCGTTCCCGGTCCGGCGTGCGGCAGCGCCCGTCGCGGCGTGGCGGTCTGTCCGCGCCCTGGTGGCCGGGCTGCTGACGCTGGCCGTGGTCTGCTGTCTCTGTCTGGCCGTCCCGGGGCGGACCCTCGCGGCCCAGCCCGCGGCCAAGCCCGCCCCCGCTCCCGCCGCCGCCCCCACTTCCGCTTCCTCTTCCGCTTCGGCCGACCCGGCCCCCAATGCGGACGCCGCCGCGGCCCCCAAGGCCGACCCTGTGCCGGACATGGGTGAGGGCCCCCTCAACGTGATCACCCGCAAGGCGGACCGGACCGTGCTGCCCCTGGACTACTCCCTGCAGCTGCCCGGCCCGGGCGAGCGCCCGGCCGTGGAGCTCGGCCCGCCCGTTCCGCCCGCCCCCGTGGCCAAGCCCGCGGCCAAGTCCGAAAAGCCCGCGGCCAAGCCCGCCCCGGCCGCCAAGCCCGCCGCCAAGGCCGAAAAGCCCGCCCTGGCCGCCCCGGCCAAGGCCGCGCCCCCCGCCCCCGGCGCCCTGCGCGTGGGGCCCCTGCGGGTCGGCATGTCCGGCAACGACCTCACCCTGCGCCTGGACGCCCCCGTCCCGGTCTCCGGCGTCACCTGGATCAACCTCTACGGACCCAAGCGCCTGGCCATCGACCTGCCCGGGGCCTGGACCCTGGCCGGACCCAACGTGCTGCGCCCGGGCAAGGGGCCCTTCAAGTTCGTGGTGGTGGGAGAGCACCCCGACCGGCTGCGCCTGGTGGTGCATTTCGTGGACGAGAACGCCCGCGGCGAGAGCACGCCCGTCATCCGCCCCGACGACCGGGGCGTGAGCATCACCGTGCCCTCGGGCCGTTAGGCGGCGCGCCGGGCCGGGGGGATCGGGAGGAGTTGCCCGGCAAGGGCCGTCACCGAATCGTAACATCGCCATCATGCGCCTGTAACCCGCCCCGGGTATGCCTCGTGCTTCTGCAACGTCCGGCGGGCCCCCTGCCGCGCCGGAGAAGACCCCGAGGCGGAGACGCGAGAGCATGACCCAGACAACCAAGGTCTCGTCCATCAATCTCGATTTCTACTACGGCGACTTCAAGGCGCTGGAGGACATCAACCTGGACTTCGCCGAGAACCAGGTGACCGCCCTCATCGGCCCCTCGGGCTGTGGCAAGAGCACCTACCTGCGCTGCATCAACCGCATGAACGACCTCATCCCGGGCACCCGGGTGGACGGTCGCATGAGCCTGGACGGCGAGGACATCTACGCCCCGGGCATCGACGTGGTGGCCCTGCGGCGGCGCATCGGCATGGTCTTCCAGAAGCCCAACCCCTTTCCCAAGACCATCTTCGAGAACGTGGCCTACGGCCTGCGGGTCAACGGCGTGCGCGACAAGCACTACCTCGCCCAGCGGGTGGAGGAGAGCCTCAAGAGCGCGGCCCTGTGGGACGAGGTCAAGGACCGCCTGCACACCAGCGCCCTCGGCCTGTCCGGCGGCCAGCAGCAGCGCCTGTGCATCGCCCGGGCGCTCGCCGTGCAGCCCGAGGTCCTGCTCATGGACGAGCCCGCCTCGGCCCTGGACCCCATCGCCACCCAGAAGATCGAGGACCTCATCCACGAGCTCAAGAAGGACTTCACCATCATCATCGTCACCCACAGCATGCAGCAGGCCGCCCGCGTCTCCGACCGCACGGCCTTCTTCTACATGGGCCGGCTCATCGAGGTGGACGACACCAAGACCATGTTCACCAAGCCGCGCAACAAGCAGACGGAAGACTACATCACCGGCCGGTTCGGTTGATCCGACCCCAGGAGCGAGAGCGTATGGAACAGAAGGCCCATTTCACCGCGAAGCTGGAAGAGTTGAAGATGCAGGTGCTGCGCATGGCGGCCCTGAGCGAGAAGGCCGTGGGCAACGCCGTCAAGGCCTACATGGACCGCGACGCCGACCTGGCCGAGGAGGTCATCCGCAACGACTGCTCCATCAACGACCTCGAAGACTCCATCGACAAGCTCTCCCTGGAGATGCTCGCCCTGGACCAGCCCATGGCCATCGACCTGCGGCGCATCGTGGGCTCCAGCCGCATCACCGTGAACCTGGAGCGCCTGGGCGACGAGGCCGTGAACCTGGCCCACCGCGCCCTGTTCATGTCCACCCGGCCCGCGCTGCCCTACAACCAGCGCATGGAGCTGCTGGCCGAGAAGGTCATGCAGATGCTCTCCCTGGCCCTCAAGGCCTTTGTGGAGTCGGACCTGGCCCTGGCCGACAAGGTCTGCGAGATGGACACCGAGGCCGACGAGCTGGCCGTGAAGATCCTCAAGGAGACCATCGCCCAGATGGTGTCCGAGACCCGCGTGGTGGAGCGCGGGGTGCACGCCATCATGGCCGCCCGGCACCTGGAGCGCGTGGGCGACCTGGCCACCAACGTGGCCGAGAGCGTGGTCTTCATCGTGGCCGGCGACGACGTGAAACACCGCTGCCGGGGCTGATTCCCCGCCGCGCCCCGCGCCCTGCGCCCCGCGCCTCCGGGCCGGTCCGACCCCGCTGCCGGGGCGGTCCGGCCCGGTCGTGTTTCCGGGCTTTGCCCGGGGCCCGTCCGTGGGCTCGCCCGGGCCTGTCTGAGGCCTCGCCCGGGGCCCAATCCGGGGCCCCATCCGGGGCCGGAGCGGCGGGGGAGGAGGGCGGTCCGGCTTGGCCGGCGGCGAGTGGGCGGCCGCTTTTGTCCCGGGCCGGGAAAAGCCTGGGGCGACGGGCCTCCGGCCGGGAGAAATCGGTTTACAGACAAGATTTTTTTAGCTACAGACAAATTCCCCGCGCAAGGCGTCCGCCAGGCCTTGTCCCCCAAGGCCCGGCGGCCGGAGACCCCAGGTCTCCCGGCCCTTCCGGCGTCCGCCTCCGTCCCTCCCGGGCCGAGGTCCGCGGGGCCCGCCTTCAGCGGGATGACAATGGGCGTATCGCAGCCGGCACGGGCATGGTGCCCGCCGGGCAGTCGGAGCTTCGCGCGCCTCGGAGCGAAACGCGACGACTGCCATGGGCCGGACCGCGACAACATAGCGCTAAAAATCCGACCGAGGTCATGTTGTGGAGGCAACCCATGGAAGAAACCAAGAAACCCGCTTCCCCCGAGTCCGCCGAGGAGATGAACTTCGCGGCGGCCCTGGAGAACTACCTCTCCCCCGAGTTCGGTGATCTGGACGAGGGAAGCATCGTCCCCGGCGAAGTGGTCCGCATCGGCAAGGACCATGTGCTCGTGGACGTCAACTTCAAGTCCGAAGGGCAGATCCCCGTCGCCGAGTTCCTCGATTCCGAGGGCAATATGACCGTCAAGGTCGGCGACCGGGTGGATGTCTTCGTGTCCAACAAGGACGAGAGCGAAGGCACCATCCATCTGTCCCGCGACAAAGCCAAACGCATGAAGCTCTTCGACCGCCTTGAGGCCGTCGAGGAGAAGGAAAGCACCACCAAGGGCCGCATCGTGCGCCGCATCAAGGGCGGCTACACCGTGGACCTCGGCGGAGTCGAGGCCTTCCTGCCCGGCTCCCACGTGGACCTGCGCCCCGTGCCCGACATGGACGCCCTGGTGGGCCAGGAGTTCGACTTCAAGATCCTGAAGATCAACCGCCGCCGCAGCAACGTCATCGTGTCCCGCCGCGTGCTCCTCGAAGAGCAGCGCAGCGAACAGCGCGAGAAGCTGCTGGAGACCCTGGCCGAGGGCCAGATCGTCACGGGCAAGGTCAAGAACATCACCGAGTACGGCGTGTTCATCGACCTGGGCGGCCTGGACGGACTCCTGCACATCACCGACATGAGCTGGAAGCGCATCAAGCATCCCAAGGAGATGGTGGCCTTCGGCGACGAGCTCGAACTGAAGGTCCTGAGCTTCGACCGCACCGACGAGAAGGTCTCCCTGGGCCTCAAGCAGCTCACCCGCGATCCGTGGGAATCCATCGAGACCAAGTACCCCGTGGGCCAGCGCCTGGTGGGCAAGGTCACCAACCTGGCCGACTACGGCGCCTTCGTGGAGCTGGAAGAGGGCGTCGAGGGCCTGGTGCACATCTCCGAGATGAGCTGGACCCGCAAGCTGCGCCATCCCTCCCAGATGGTCCACCCCGGCGACGAGGTCGACGTGGTGGTGCTGGGCGTGGATCCCCAGAAGAAGCGCATCAGCCTGGGCATGAAGCAGGTGAAGCCGAATCCCTGGGACGTGGTGGCCGAGAAGTACCCCGAGGGCACCATCCTTGAGGGCACCATCAAGAACATCACCGAGTTCGGCGTGTTCATCGGCATCGAGGAGGGCATCGACGGCCTGATCCACGTGTCCGACATCTCCTGGACCAAGAAGATCCGCCACCCCTCCGAGGTGTACAAGGCGGGCGACGTGGTCCAGGCCAAGGTGCTCACCGTGGACAAGGAGAACGAGAAGTTCACCCTGGGCGTCAAGCAGCTCACCGACGATCCGTGGAGCCAGGTGCCGGGCAAGTACCCCGTGGGCGGGGTGGTCAACGGCGTGGTGACCAACATCACCGACTTCGGCCTGTTCGTGGAGGTCGAGGAGGGCATCGAGGGTCTGGTCCACGTCTCCGAGATCAGCCGGAAGAAGGTCAAGAGCCCGTCCGAGCTGTTCAAGGAAGGCGACAGCATCGAGGCCAAGGTCATCCACGTGAGCGCCGACGAGCGCCGCCTGGGGCTGTCCATCAAGCAGCTCAAGGAAGAGGAGGAGCGTCGCAAGCCCAAGAGCTTCGGCGCCCCGGCCGCCGAGACCGGCAACACCCTGGGCGATCTGCTCCGGCAGAAGCTTGAGGACAAGGCCCACCAGGACGAAGAGCCTGAGGCCGCCGAGTCCGAAGAAGAAAAGGATGAAGCGTAGGCCCGGATTCTCGCAGCGCCACCCGCTGCTCTTCGGGTTGATTCTGCTTGCTACGGCCATGGCCCTCATGCTGGGGGCCATGGCCTTTTTTCGTGGCGGCTCCGGCGCGGCCCGCTGGACCCGGGGCGAGCGCCTGGGCGTGGTGAACGTCACCGGCGTCATCCTGGAGTCCAAGGCCGTGGTGGAGTTCCTGGACGAGCTGCGCAAGGACCCCGGGGTCAAGGGCGTGCTGCTGCGCGTCAACTCCCCGGGCGGGGCCATCGCCCCCTCCCAGGAGATCTACCGCGCCGTGCGGCGGCTGGCCGGGATCAAGCCCGTGGTGGCCAGCTTCGGCCAGGTGGCGGCCTCGGGGGGCTACTACGTCAGCGCCCCGGCCACGCGCATCGTGGCCAACCCGGGCAGCCTCACGGCCAGCATCGGCGTGAAGGTGGACTACCTGGACCTCCAGGGCCTGCTGGCCGACTGGGGCGTGCGGCGCGAGCTGCTGGCCAGCGGGGCCATCAAGGGCGCGGGCTCGCCCTTCGAGCACCTCACCGACGCCCAGCGCAAGTCCCTCATGGGCGTGGTCATGGACATGCACGACCAGTTCGTGGACGACGTGTCCGAGGCGCGCCACATGGACCGCGAGGCCGTGGCCAGGCTGGCCGACGGCTCGGCCATGACCGGCCGCCAGGCCCTGGCCGCCGGGCTGGTGGACGAGCTGGGCGGCTTTGACGAGGCCCTGACCCGGCTCAAGGTCCTGGCCGACGTGGCGGGCGAGCCGGAGCTCACGGAAGGTCCGGTGAAGGACCGCTCGGTGTTGGAGCGGCTCACCGGCGCGCAGGGGGACCTGGGCCAGGGCCTGCGCGGCCTGGTCCTGGACCTGCTGCCTCGGGTCCAGTTCCTCTACCAGCAATAGCCGCCGTCCCTTCGGGCCGTTTCCTCCGGCCGTTTCCGCTCCCCCCTCCGCTCCCCCCTGATTTCGGGCCGCTGGCCTGTGGCCGCATCCATATCCATTGGCATTTCCCCTTGTCCCCGGTGCGCGCCGCCCTGTTGCGGCGTCGCTCCCGCTCCGGCCCGGCGGGGCGGCCGCCGGGGGGAGAGTCGGCCCGCCGCACCAGCGCCCCGGGCCCAACGCGTCCCCCCCAGCGCCCCGGCCCCGGCCCCCCACCCCCCCCCGCCCCCCACCCCCCCCCCCCCCCCCCCCCCCC
>JBFWIY010000062.1:0-9355 GCA_050255855.1 Desulfovibrionaceae bacterium | reverse complement strand
CCATGATCCTCATGGATGTGGACCTGTTCCGGGCCTACAACGAGGCCTACGGCCACGGCCACGGCGACACCTGCCTCAAGCAGCTGGCCCGCTCGGCCAAGGGCGCCCTGCGCCGCTCCGGGGACTTTGTGGCCCGCTACGGGGGCGAGGCCTTCGCCGTGCTCCTGCCCGAGACCGGGCCCGCCGAGGCCCAGGCCATGGCCCAGCAGATCCTGGAGGGGGTGGACCAGCTGACCATTCCGCACGAGGGCTCGCCCACGGGCAAGGTCACGGTGAGCCTCGGGGTGGCCACGGTGCGGCCGGACGAGAGTCTGGACGCCCCGTCCCTGGTGCGCGCCGCGTCCCAGGCCCTGGCCGAGGCCAAGGAGGCGGGCCGCCACTGCGTGCGCAGCGTGGAGCTCTAGCCGGGCGCTCCTCGGCCCCCTGCGAACCGACCCGGACGGCCACGGCCGCCCGGGTCGGTTTTTTCCCCGCCGCCCCGCCCCGGGCCCGGCCGATTCGGCTTGAGCCCCGCCCGGGGTTCGGCTATCAGGGAGGGGTGGGACGGTCGTGCCGCCGCCCTCTCCCATGAACCCTCAACCTACGGAGGTTATTCATGAACAAGGAAGAACGCCGCGCCAAGGTCATCGAGGTGCTCAACAAGGCCCGCTCCATGGAGCTCCAGGCCATCCACATCTACATGGCCCAGCACTACAAGCTCGACGACATGGACATGGGCGAGCTGGCCGCCAACATGAAACTCATCGCCATCGACGAGATGCGCCACGCCGAGCAGTTCGCCGAGCGCATCTCCGAGCTGGGCGGGGACCCCACCAGCGAGCGCCTGGGCCCGGTGGTCAAGGGCAAGGACGTCATCGGCATGTTCGCCGTGGGCACCCACGAGGAGGATGCCACCATCGACGCCTACAACCAGTTCGCCCTGACCTGCCGCGAGATGGGCGACAGCATCAGCGTGAAACTCTTCGAGCAGATCATTGACGAGGAGCAGGCCCACTTCAACTACTTCGACAACGTGCACGGGCACATCGAAGACATGGGCGACACCTACCTGGCGCGCATCGCCGGGACCTCGTCCGCCAGCGGGCTGACCCCGTCGGGCTTTGTGGTGGCCAAGGCGGGCGGCGCGGCCTGACGTCGTCGCTAGCCCTTGTCGGCCGATCCGCCGCCCGTCTCCGGTTCGCCGGGGGCGGGCGGCTCCTTTTTGGGGGCCGCGGCCTTGCGCCGGGCGGCGGGCGGGGCGCCGGTGAGGGTGGTGCGGTGGCGCGCGGTGGTGACGGGGCGGCGCTGCTCGTACTGCTGGAGGCTGCCCGTGGGGCAGACCTCCACGCAGGCCCCGCAGTAGATGCACAGGAAGGGGTCGTGGCTCCAGACGCCGGCCTTGCGGTCCACCTCGATGCACTGGGTGGGGCAGCGCCGGGCGCACAGGCCGCAGAAGATGCAGGTGGGGATGTGGTTGTCGATGTCGCCGCGCGCGCCGGGGAAGGGCGGCCGGGGGTTGGCCGGGTAGGGCCGGGTGGCCGGGCCGTCGCCCAGGGCGCGGGCCAGGTCGGGGAGCATCTTGGGGAACAGCTTGGCCATGCTCAACGCTCCGTGCAGCTGATGCAGGGGTCGATGGACAGCACCACCACGGGCACGTCCGAGAGGTCCAGCCCGGGCAGCATGGTCATGAGGGCCGGGATGTTGGCGAAGGTGGGGGTGCGGATGCGCACCCGGCTCAGGTGCTGGGAGCCGTCGGCCCGCAGGTAGTAGAGCAGCTCGCCGCGCGGCTGCTCCACGCGGGTGACCATCTCGCCCTCGGGGCGGCCCTTGACCTTGGCGGCCAGTTCGCCCTCGGGCAGGCCGTCCAGGGCCCGGCGCACCAGGTCGATGGACTGGAAACATTCCCGCATGCGCACCGAGGCCCGGGACCAGGAGTCGCCGTCGGGCTCGGTGACGGGCTCGAAGCCCAGTTCGGCAAAGGCCTCGTAGCCGAGCTGGCGCATGTCCTGGGCCACGCCGGAGCCGCGCAGGGTGGGCCCGGCCGCGCCCAGCTCCAGGGCCTGCTCCGCGCTGAGCAGCCCCTTGCCCCGGGTGCGGCGGTTCACGGTGGGGTCGTCCAGCATGGGCCCGCGCAGCCGGGCGAGCTCGGCCTCCACGATGTCCAGCTCGGAGCGGATCATGGCCACCTGCTCCGGGCTCAGGTCGCGCCGCACCCCGCCGATGACGTTGACGGACACGATGACCCGGTTGCCCGCGGTGGCCTCGTTGATGTCCATGACCCGCTCGCGCACGCGCCAGATCTGCATGAACAGGTTCTCGAACCCGAAGCTGTCGGCGAAGAGCCCGAGCCAGAGCAGGTGGGAGTGCAGGCGGTGCAGCTCGCTCCAGACCACGCGCAGCCACTTGGCCCGGGGCGGGACGGCCAGGCCCATCATGGCCTCGATGCCCTGGCAGTAGCACATGGCGTGGATCATGGAGCAGATGCCGCAGACCCGCTCCACCACCTGGACCATCTGGTGCATGTCGCGGGTCTCGGTGAGCTTTTCCAGGCCGCGGTGCACCCAGCCCAGGGCGGGCACGGCCGAGACCACGCGTTCGTCCTCCAGGGTCAGGGTGAGGTGGATGGGCTCGGGCAGCACCGGGTGCTGCGGGCCGAAGGGGATGACGATGCGGGCCATCTACGCGCCCCCCTTGCCGGTGCGGGCGATGGTCCCTCGGCACATGGGCGAGAGGCGCACCGAGGGCTCCAGGTACAGGCGGCCCTCGAAATCGGGGGAGAGCCCGGTGAAGCGCACTCCGAACTGGTCCTGGATCTCGTTTTCGGCCAGGAAGGCGCAGGCCCAGACGCCGGACAGGCTGGGCGGGGTCTCGCCGCGGCGGATGGTCAGGCGGCGGTGCTCCAGGGCCAGGCCCTTGTCGAAATGGTAGAGGATGTCCAGGGTGGGGGCGGGTTCGCCCTCGGGCAGGGCCGCGTCGGCCTTGGGCGGGAGGTTCTCCGCGCAGCTCAGGGCCACCAGCCGCCAGCCCTCGGCCTTGCGGCGGCGGGCCTCGTCCAGCAGTCCCTCCGGGGTGACGGCCGGGGCGTCCAGCCGGGCCGGGGCGGGCTTGGGCGCGGGCTTGGGGGCCGGCTTGGGCGCAGGGGCCGGGGCGGGCTGGGCCTCAGGGGCCGGAGCGGCGGCCGGGGCCTGGGTCGCCGGGGCCTGCTCCGGGATACGATCCGGAGCCCGATCCGGAGCCTGTTCCGGGGTGCCGGGGGTGCGGGCGTCGGTCATGCGTTCTCCTTGGCGGCCAGGATCTCCAGGGCCTTGACCACGCCGTCGATGATGGCCTCGGGCCGGGCCGGGCAGCCGGGCACGTAGACGTCCACCGGGATGACCTTGTCCACGCCGCCCACCACGTTGTAGGCGTCGCGGAACACCCCGCCCGAGAGCCCGCAGGCCCCCACGGCCACCACCACGCGGGGCCGGGGCATCTGGTCGTAGAGCCGTTGCAGCACGGCCTTGTTGCGGTGGTTCACCGTGCCGGTGACCACCAGCAGGTCGGCGTGGCGCGGGTTGCCCACGTTGACGATGCCGAAGCGCTCCACGTCGTAGAGCGGGGTCAGGCAGGCCAGGGTCTCGATGTCGCAGCCGTTGCAGGACCCGCAGTCGAAGTGCAGCAGCCAGGGCGAGCGCACCCGGGAGTTCTTGATGAAGCGTTGGATGCGGTCCTTGAACATGGTCACCCCAGCCGGAGCCAGAACAGGTTGACCACGCACAGCACCACCCCCGCGCCCCAGGCCGAGGCCAGGGCGGCGCGCCAGGTGAGCCGGGCGCAGGCGTTGTCCACCGCGATCTCGGCCACCAGGGCCAGGGCGGCCAGCAGGACCATGGCCCACCAGCTCGTGGCCCAGAACAGGCCGCACAGCCCGAGCAACAGGGCCGTGTCGAAGCAGTGGGCCAGCTCCACCAGGGCCAGATGCGGGCCGGAATATTCCGTGTACACCCCGCGCACCAGCTCCTGGTGGGCGTGGGCCGAGGCCGCGGCGTCGAAGGGCGACTTGCGCAGCTTCACGGTGAGGGCCACCAGCAGGGCCGCGAAGGCCAGGGGCAGCCGGGGCAGCAGGGCCTCGGGCGCGGCCAGCACGTCGGCCGCGGTGAACCCCCCGGCCCCCAGGCCCAGGCAGGCCGCCACCAGCAGCAGCACGGGCTCGTAGGCCAGCATGAGCATGACCTCGCGCTGGGCCCCGGTGCGGGAGTAGGGCGAGGGCGCGCTCATGGCCCCGAGCACCAGGAACACCGCCCCGGCCGCCTGCACGAGCATCACCAGCAGCAGGTCCTGCCCGGCGAAAAAGAGCATGCTGGCCAGGGCCGACCCGGCCAGGCAGCCCCAGGCGCACAGGCCGATCCAGGCCCCGGAGCGCTGGGGCTGCTTGCCCCAGAGCTTGGCCAGGTCGTAGACGGGCTGGAGCAGGGGCGGGCCCATGCGGCGCTGGAGCCGCGCGGTGAGGCGGCGGTCCAGGCCCTGGGCCAGGGCCCCGGCCGCCGGGGCCAGGACCAGCCCGGCCAGCCCGCCCAGGAGGACGCCCAGGGCGTTCACAGCAGGCCTCCCAGCAGCAGGCCCAGCAGGGCCGCGGCCCCCAGGGCCTCGGCCCAGGGCTCCAGCCGCGCCTCGGCCAGGCGCGATTGCAGGCCGTAGAGCCCGGCGTCCAGGGTCACGGCCTGGTTCAGGGGACGCAGGAAATAGCCCGCCCGCGGGCCCGCCACGGGGGCGGAATCCTCGCCCGCGGCGTGCAGGTCCAGGGCGCAGGCCGGGGTCAGCCCGGCCAGGTAGAGGCCCGGGTCCGGGGCCAGGACGTCGCGCCGCAGGGCGCGCCAGGCCCCCCAGAGTCCGGCCACGGCCGCCAGGGTGCAGACCGGGGCCAGCCAGGCCCAGCCCGCGGGGGCCGGCGCTCCTGGCCCGGCCAGCAGGGCGTAGAGCCAGGGGGCCAGCGGGGCCAGCATCAGGGTGGCCGCGGCCAGGGCCAGCTCCGGGCCCAGGCGCAGGCGGCTCTGGGGCTCGGGCGCGGGCCAGAATTCGTCCAGGGCCGTGCGCCGGGCGTCGGGGTCCAGGCCGGAGGCCGGGGCGGCCCCGTCCTCATCCGCAGAGTCCGCAACGTCCGCGGCGGCCGCGGCGGCCCGGCGCGGGGTGCGCGGCTCGGCCCCGAGCAGGGTCCCGGCCCAGCGGGTCCAGTAGGCCACGGTGAGGGCGCTGCCCAGGGCCAGGAGCAGGAGCAGGGCCGTGCTGCCCGTGGCGGCCTCCACGGTCAGCCACTTGCCCAGCAGCATGCCGAAGGGCGGCAGGACCATGGCCAGCATGCCCAGGACCATGAGGGGCGCGGTGCGCGGCAGCTGCTGGGCCAGGGACTCCTGGGCCCCGAGCTGCCGGGTGGCCAGGCGCTGTTCGATGGTCCCCATGCACAAAAAGAGCAGGCCCTTGGCCGCGGCGTGGAAGACCATGAGCAGGGCCGCGGCGGGCAGGGCCCAGGGGGCGTCCAGCCCGGCGCAGCAGAGCATCAGCCCCAGGTTGGAGATGGTGGAGTAGGCCAGGATGCGCTTGCCGTCGCTCTGGCCCAGGGCCAGGGCCGCGGCGGCGCAGAAGGTCAGCCCCCCGGCCAGGGCCAGGATCCGGGCCACGGGCGAGCCCGCAAAGGCCGGGGCGAACCGCAGCACCAGGAACACCCCGGCCTTGACCATGGTGGAGGAGTGCAGCAGGGCCGAGGTAGGGGTGGGGGCCACCATGGCCCCGAGCAGCCAGCGCATGAACGGGGGCTGGGCCGCCTTGGCCATGCCCGCGATGCAGATGAGCGCCAGGGGAACGAGCCCCAGGACCCCGGGGGCGGCCAGCATGGGGATGCACAGGGTCCCGGCCGTGCGCGCCGCCCAGACCGCGGCCAGCAGCAGGGCCAGCCCGCCCACGGAGTTCATCCACAGGGCGGTGACGGCGTTCTTGCGCGCCGTCTCGTCGCCGTTGTGGCCGATGAGCAGGAACGAGCACAGGGTGGTGGCCTCGAAGGCCAGGTAGAAGAGCGAGAGGTCCGCGGCCAGGGCCAGCAGGTTCATGACCCCCAGGAAGCCCACCAGCACCAGGAAGAAGCCGGGCTGGCGCGAGCGCGCGAGCTGGAGGTGCTCCTCGTGGCGGCGCATGTAGGGCAGGGCCCAGAGGCAGATGAGCGAGCCCACGGCGCAGACCACGCAGACCAGGGCCATGGTCAGGGAGTCGGCCCAGAAGAGCGGGCCGTAGGGCTCGGGCCCGGCGGTCTCCAGCCAGGCCAGCAGCGGAATCTGGGGCAGGACGAAGAGCGCGGTCCAGAGGCTTTTGCGCCGCCAGGCCACCCACAGAAACCCCGCCAGCAGGGCGAAGTCCAGCCCCGCGGCCAGGGGCCGCAGCCCGGCCTCGATCCCGGCGGGCGCGGCCAGGGAGCCGTCCCCCCGGGCCAGAAGCAGCACGGCCCCGAGCAGGCAGGCGACCCCGGCGGCAGGCACCAGCACGGCCCGGGCCGCCGCGGCCCGCAGCACCCAGCAGCCCGCCCCGGCGAGCAGGGGGGCCAGAATGAGCAGGGTGAGAATGAGACCGTCGTTCACATACCCAATATGCGCTTGGTGTCACGCCTTGGCAAGGCCCCGGCGGCCCTGGGGGCGGTTCGTGCGGCAGATTATCACGGCCCGGCGGGGCCCCCAAAAGGCACCCCCGGCCGCGCCAGGGGTGCGCGACCGGGGGTTGGGCGAGTGACGCCTCCATGCAGGGCCGGGGGCGGCCATGCGGAGGAGGCTGGGGTGGCGGGACCGACGCGGGGCACGCGCAGTAGATCCGCCAAATATCGGTGTGAAGCTCCCCGGGACCATGATCCCCGCGAGTCCGTCAAAGCCGGGGGATAGCCCCTCTCAAAGACCCCCCGACGGACCGCAACGGTCTCAGCGGGGGCGTCACGGCTCCGGGGAGCTCCATTACACCCTTCAATTGTCATGGGCCGTCGCCGGGGCGGCGGGTTTCGCTTCCGGCCCCCGATTCGGGGACCCGCGCCGTGCGGCCCGGACGGGCGGACAGGTCCGCGTCGTCTGATCTCCTTTCTACATGGATCATGCCGATGCGGAAAAGGTGCAGGAAGTCAGGCGTGTTGCGCCGGACTCGTCCCGGCCGCCCCTCTCGGACCCCGGCCGGGAAGGGCGAAACTGTCTATTCGCGTTGTACTGGAGATGGAGGGGAGGGATGGTGTTACGTATAGAAAAAACGTGCCATTGCGTTTCTATTGAAAGCCTGCCGGGTTGGCCGGTGTATAAAAGGATTGGACAAGCGGAGTCCAATTCATGTAGACAGGGCCCGGGCACGCGCAGGAGACCGCATGGCACGCATTCTCATCGTCGACGACGACGCCATATTTTCCGCCCAGATGTCCATGTTCATGGACCGGCTGGGCCACGAATGCCTGGTGGCGGGCAGCTTCCACGACGGACTGGCCGAGGCCGCCCGGGCCGAAGTGGACGTGGTCTTCCTCGACGTCTACCTGCCCGACGCCTCGGGCATCGAGGGCATCGACCGCTTCCGCCGCGCCCCCTCCCAGCCCGAAGTGGTGGTCATCACCGCCCGCAGCGACCCGGACAGCGCCGAACGCGCCATCCACAACGGCGCGTGGTACTACCTGGAAAAACCCCCGGCCTTCGACACCATCAAGCTCACCCTCACCCAGGCCCTGGAGTTCCGCCGCCGCCGTCGGCTGGAGGAGGAACGCGCCCTGGTGCGCCACGACATCGTGGGCAACTCCCCGGCCATCAAACAGAGCCTCGTGGACCTGGCCCGCGCCGCGGGCAGCGGCGGCAACGTCCTCATCACCGGCGAGACCGGCACCGGCAAGGAACTCTTCGCCCGCGCCCTGCACCACAACAGCCCGCGCCGCGACAACCCCTTCGTGGTGGTGGACTGCACCAACATCCCCGAGACCCTGGCCGAGTCCATCCTCTTCGGCCACGTGCGCGGGGCCTTCACCGACGCCGTGCAACAGCGCGAGGGCATGTTCTCCCTGGTGCGCGGCGGCACCATGTTCTTCGACGAGGTGGGCGATCTGCCCGAACCCCAACAGCGCTCCCTCCTGCGCGTGCTCCAGGAAAAACGCTACCGCCCCATCGGCGCCAGCCAGGAACTGGACTGCGACTTCCGCGTGGTGGCCGTCACCAACCGTGACGTGGAGGGCATGGTCAAGGCCGGGATCTTCCGCCGCGACCTCTACTACCGCCTGGCCCAGTTCCACCTCCACCTGCCGCCCCTGCGCGAACGCACCGGCGACGTGGACCACCTCATCGCCCACTACCTGCCCCGGCTCTGCGCCGAATACGGCTATACCCAGAAGGGCGTCTCCCCGGACCTCATGGACAGCCTGCGCCGCTACGACTGGCCGGGCAACGTGCGCGAATTGGTGAACATCCTGGGAGCGGCCGTGGTCAGCGCCGGGGACGAGCCCGTGCTCTACCCCCACCACCTGCCCCTGGAACACCGCGTCCGACAGGCCAAGGACGCCCTGCGCCGCCCCGCCTCGGGCCCGACCGCCGTGGGCGCGCCCCACCTGCCCCCCGCCGCCTCCGCAGCCCCGGCCCCCGATCCCCTGGCCGACGGCCCCCTGCCCAGCCTGCGCGCCTGGCGCGACGCCGCCTGGGACAGCCTGGAAGCCCGCTACCTGGACCGACTCATCACCCTGTCCGGCGGCGACGCCACCGTGGCCCTCGGCCTGGCCGACATCTCCCGCGCCCGGCTCTACCAGCTGCTGAAAAAACACGGCCGCACCCTCAACGCCGGCCGCGCCAACGGAAAAAAGCCCCCGGAAAAGCCCTAGACGCCCCCCGTCGGGCCCCCGCGCGCCCCAAGCTCCTCCAGCTCCGCGGCCAGACCGCGCAACTCGTCCAATACCCCGGGCAACGTCCGCTCCAACTCGGCGGCCTCCCCGGCTTTGGCCCGGTCCTCCGCCACCAACAGCCGCTCCCCCAACGCCTCGGCCCCAAAGGCCCGCGCCGTGGAACGCAGGGCGTGCACCCGCCGGGCCACCCCGGCCCAGTCCCCGGCCCGGGCCAACTGCCTTATGCCCTCGATGTCCACGGGCAACCGCCCGGCCGCCATGCGACAAAACGCCACGGCGTCCCGAGGCTCGTTCCCCATCAACCGCACCAGATACGACCAGTTCACCAATGACGCCATGACCTTCCTCCTCCCCCCCAGCTACCCCAACCCCACCCCGGTGGCAATGCGAGGGGGGGCGAGACCGCCCGGGGGAGGGGAAAACCCC
Source organism: Desulfovibrionaceae bacterium (assembly GCA_050255855.1). Taxonomy (GTDB): domain Bacteria; phylum Desulfobacterota; class Desulfovibrionia; order Desulfovibrionales; family Desulfovibrionaceae. The sequence continues at coordinate 87 of JBFWIY010000062.1, read as the reverse complement.
CCCTTCAGGAGAGGGGGCCCACTCACGTGGGTTTTATGGGGACGAGTTTCCGGGGGGCGGCCGCCACGGACCGTCGGATGTAACGCT
>JBFWIY010000061.1:0-9485 GCA_050255855.1 Desulfovibrionaceae bacterium | reverse complement strand
GCGGGGAACACATGTGGAACCCCGCGGACTTCCCGGAGGACCCCGGATCATCCCCGCGGGCGCGGGGAACACTCAAAGAAAACCGCTGTGATTGCTGTAGCGGTAGGATCATCCCCGCGGGCGCGGGGAACACGCCCCAGCTGGAACCCCCTGAGCAAATCCGAGCGGATCATCCCCGCGGGCGCGGGGAACACTCTTCTTGAGACTACCTGATTTGATTGTCAAAAATCAAGCCGCAAAACGGCACCGGAAAATCCGGCCCCTCGCGCTCCCCGCGCCCCTACGGCTCAGGGGTATTGAAACCGCTGGCCTCGTCCTCCGAACCGGCATCCTCCGCCCGCCCGCCCGGCGGCAGAAACGACACCAGCTTCAGACCGTCCATGTCCCGCGGCACCCGCCGGTTGGCCCCCAGGGTCACGAAATCGAAGCCCGACTCCGTGGCCGCACGCCAGACCATCACCGCATTGCCATCCTCCAGGCCCTGCTCCACGTTGCTCCAGACCATGTCCCGCACCCGCGCCGAGAAGTCCCCCACGTACACCCCGGCCCGGACCTCCAGCATCCAGACCGCCAGCCGACCGCGCAGCCGCGGCGGCGCGTTCTCAAGCACGATGACCGTCATCACCCAGTCCCTCCTCGTCCGCAAAGGCCACGGGCTGCACCCAGTCCGGCTCGGCCGGGCGCGGGATCCCCCCGGCCGACAGCACGTCCTCGATGGCCGGAATGATGCGCTGCAACAACCGGGTCCGCCGGAAGGCGTCCCGACAGCGGCGGCGCACCTCGCCCTCTACGTCCGCCCCGGGCCGCTTGGCCACGGCAAAGGCCTGAGGCGCCACGGTCTCGAACTTGAACAGGTCCGCGATGTCGTACACAAAGGACAGGGGCTTGCCGCTGTGCACAAAGCCGATGGCCGGGGCGTACCCCGCGGCCAGCACCGCCGCCTCCGTGACCCCGTACAGGCAGGCCGTGGCCGCGGACAGGCAGCGGTTGGCCGCGTCGCCCGCGTCCCAGTCCTTGGGGTCGTAGCGCCGCCCCTTCCAGGGCACGCCGAACTGCCGGGCCAGCATCTGGTACATGGCCCGCACCCGCGCCCCCTCCACGCCGCGCAGCTGCTCCACGCTGCGCCGCTCCGGCGCGGGCTCGCCAAAGCGCACCTCGAACATCTTGCGCACCACCCGGAGCCGGGCCTGCTCGTCCAGGGCCAGGGCGGCCTGATAGAGCAACTTGTCGCTGCGCGCCCCGCCGGGCTGGCCCGAGGCGTACAGCCGCACCCCGGCCTCCCCCACCCAGACCAGCAGGCACCCCACCCGCGCGGCCAGGGCCACGGCGGCGTGGGAGACCCGCGTGCCCGGCTCCAGCATCAGACACGCCACGCTGCCCACGGGCACATGGGTGCGCACCCCGGCCTGGTCCACGAGCACGAACGCGCCGTCCAGCACGTCCAGACGGCCGCGCTCCAGGAACAGGACCGAGGTGCGCTCCTTGATGGGCAGCGGGCTCAGCCGGGGCAGCACGTCAGCCCCGCATGACGGTCAGCAGACCGCAGCCGAAGCCCTTGCTCGGGCCCACGCCGTTCATGAGCGCCGCCAGGAGCCGCTCCGGGTCCCGCACCGCGGCGAAACCCTTGAGGTCCAGGGCGGCGAAGCGCACCCGGCGGCCCTTGCGCCGGAACTCGTGCACGGCGTAGCCCTCCATGAGCAGGGTGCCGGGGGCGATGTCCAGGCCCAGGGCATCCTGCCGGGCCAGCAGCCAGGCGGCCCCGGCCTCCTGGGCCAGGGCGGCGCGGGGCGGCAGGCTCCCGGCGTCCTCGCCCCCGGCCCGGAGCCGAGCCCGCTCGTCCTGCACCACGTCGTGGCGCACCTGCCGGCCCGAGGCGTCGCGGGTCTTGCGCACCGGATTGGCGCGCAGGGCGAAGTAGACCCGCTCGCCCGCCCGGAACCGGGGCTCGTAGGGTTTCACCGACAGACGCCAGGCCCCGGTCCGGTCCACGGGCTCGCGCCGGGAGACCACCAGGAAACCGGCGGAATCCAGGGCGCGGTACAAAAAGTCCCGCTTCCGATCCGCGCGGTCGTCGAACAGGGTCCACAGGGCCCGGTGCGCGTCGTAGGCGTCCTGGGGCGGACGTCCGCCGCCCAGCAGCAGGGCGCGGAGGTCCAGCACGGCCTTGGTCATGAACATGGCGTCACCTCCGGATCGGAATCAGGGCCGGAATCGGGAGCGGGGTCGGGGACAGGGTCGAGGCCGGCGCCGATCACGGGACGCAGCACCGCGGCCGGAACGGGCACCCGCCGCTCCCGGCGCAGGTCGAACTGCCGCCGGGCGAAGCTGGCGGGCGCGTCGCGCACCGTGACGGTCTGCTCGCCGGGGAGACGCAGGGCCTCGGCGTCGGCCTCGTCCAGATAGACCGCGGCCCCGGCCTCCGGAAGCAGGGCCCGGAGCGCCACGTCCAGAGGGTAGGCCGCCAGGGCCTCCAGGGGCCCGGCGTGTTCGCCGACCTTGGGGTAGAAGGGCAGCCCGGCCGGGCAGGCCTTGCGCCCCAGGTAGGGCGTGAACCCGGGCCTGCGCAGGGCGTGAGCCGCATTCTCCAGCGTGGGCCAGCCCTCCCCGCGCCGCCAGACGCAGACCGTGAAGCAGGCGTCCTGCAGGTACTCGCGGCGGGAGAGGATGGTGCTGATCCAGTCCTCGTCGGCCGCGAGTTCATCCGCCCGACAGGCGTACCACGCCCCGCGCTTGGGCTCCTTGGCCACCTGGACGGTGTGATAGTCCCGCAGGCGCAGGCCCGGGGCGTCCACGCGCACGGCCAGGCCCAGGCCCTGGTCCAGGGCGGCCAGGCGGTCCTCCTCGCCCCGGCGCACCCCCAGGGCCGCGGCCAGCAGGCCGATGACGGCGGAGCGCGTGGGGTGGTCGCGGCTGGGCCGCTCCTCGCCCACGGCCACGTCGCCCCAGCTCATGAGCGGGCCGTAGAGTTGGAATACGAGGTATTCGTGCATGGCCTACTCCGCGATGAAGGCGCACACGTCGTCCAGGGACCCCGCGCCCTCGGCGGCGTCGAAGGTCCGGCTCCCGGGCGTGTCGCCGTAGACCTTGTCCATATTGTCCCGGGCGACGAGCAGAGCGTCCCGGGCCTGGGCGAGCAGATCCCCGGGCCGGTCCAGGCCCTGGAGAAAGGCCACGGCCAGGCTGCGCGGCTGGGCGTCGCCCTTCTCGGCCAGGCAGAAGGAGGCGTAGGCCCGGGAGGCGAAGCTGTTCTGCTTGCCCGTGGGGGCCACGGTGCAGGCCGCGCGGCACAGGCCCTGCAGGGCCTTGGCGGCCAGGGCCTCGTCGCCGTCGAGGTTCACGGCCAGCAGGTCGCGGTCCACGCACACGTAGAGGTAGTAGAGCCCGGCCCCGAACTCGAACACGCCCATGTGCCCGGCCCCGGTGCTGTCGCGGTTCAGGTCGTCCACCGCGGTGAAGAAGTCGTCCTCCACCACCACCTTGTGCACGGTCACGGCGTGGGCCACCTGGGCCGCGGCCTCCTTGTTGAAGCGCTTGCTGGCGGCCAGCATGCGGCCGAACAGGGCGATGTCCGCGGCCTGGATGCGGCTGCGCAGCAGGTTCAGCTCGTCGCCGGTCGGGACCTTGCCCGAAGCGCGGCAGGCCTCGGTCAGGGTCGCGATACCCGCGATCTCGGCCGGGGCGAAGTGGGCCAGCTGCTCGATGTGCAGCTTGACGAGCTCGGCGGGCTTGTCCTCGCCCTCCTCGTCGTCCTTGTCCTTGCCGGTCTTGAGCTTGCCGAAGACCCCGGCCACGGCCGTGGCGATGGCGTGGGCGGATTTCTCCTTGAGCGTGGGCAGTGAGCCGGGCTCGCGTTCGCCGTTCAAAACCTCGTCCAGGGGGCGGCCCAGCAGCAGGGCCCAGTACACGGCCTCGCCCATCTCCTTGGTGCGGGTGCCGATGTGCCCGTCGCCCACGGCGGCGTGGAACACGTCGCTGGTGCGCCAGGCGCGCTTGAGGCTCTGGGACGAGACGCGCAGCCGGGTGGTGTTGCCCATGGTGACGGTCTTGGGCCGGCCCAGGTCGTCGCGGTTGAGGTTGGAGGCGGGGTAGCTGGTCAGGATGTGCAGCTGGATGTATTTGCTCATGGCTAGTCTCCCTTCTTGGTTCCGGTAAAGTAGCGTTCGGCCCATTGCCGCTTGGTGATCTCGCTCCAGTAGAAGGCCCCGGCGACCAGATCGCGCGCGTCGGCCGCGCCGTCGAGATAGCGCAGCAGACGCAGCAGCATCAGGTACAGGTCGCCGGGATCGTCCGTGGCCAGCAGGCGGCGGAAGCGCACGTCGCGCACCTGCTGGCTGCCCGTGGGGGCCTCGGCCAACCGCCGGGCCAGGGGCTCGCCCGGGGTGTCGCGCTTGAGGTGGGCCAGCAGCCCGGCCCCGCGGGCCAGGGCGCGCTGCTCGTTGTGGCTCAGGGGAAACCCGGCCGCATCAAGCCGGGCCACCAGTCCCCGGTGATAGGCCGGAGCAAGGAACACCTCGTCCCCGGAGCGGGCGCGGCGCAGTTCCGCGCGCTGGCCGTGGTCGTCACTGAGGGAGCGCCGCCAGTCCCCCACGACCTTCCAGAACGCGTCGTTCTTCTGGAATTCCTTGAATCCACTCATGGCGTGGTTCCTCCCGGTTTCGGTTTGGGCAGGTCGAGCACCTTGTGCAGCAGCCCCCAGTTGAGACGCTTCATGGTGTTGAAGGCCCCGTACGCGGCCTGGGCCTGCCCGGGCTCGAAGCCGCCGGACAGGGCGTATTCGTGGAACAGGTCCTCGGCCACGCGGCGGAGGCGTTGGAGCCAGTCCCGCCGGAGGGCCAGGGCCTCGTCCTCGTCCTTCAGGACCACGGCCAGGCGGGACGCCGCCTCGTAAAACGGGGCCTCGGTGCGGTTCCAGACCTCGGCCGAGGCCTCCTCCAACACCCCCTGATCGGCCTTGGCCTTGGACTTCTCCCCGAGCAGGGCGATCTTCAGGTGCTTGACCAGGGTTTGACGCATGGCGTCCGCCGCCTCCACCAGCCGGTCCACCTCCTGGCGGAAGAACTCCAGCCATTCCGCGTCGTCCTCGTCCGGCAGGCGCAGGATGGGGAAGCGGCCCTCGCACCACTGCACGGCCTTCATGTTGTCCATGTCGTACCCGGCGGCCATGAGGCTGCCGCCCCCGCCCGGGGCGTTGCGCCGGAAGGCGGCCACGCAGGCGGCGGGCCGGGTCTTCAGGGCATGATTTTGGGAATTGCCGTAGACCAGCCCCATCCAGTGCCGGTAGCCGGTGATCTGCGCCTTGCCCTTGACCGAGAACAGCGGCTTGCCCTCCCCCTGGTCCCGGTAGGGCGTAAGGGGATGCACCCAGGTCTCGCCGTAATTGTAGCCGAAGTTCTTGGTGACGTAGCGCCGCACCGGCATGGCGGTCGTCTCGCCGCAGACGTCGCAGGCCTCCGGCGCGGGGGACTCCTCGGGCAGCAACACGATGCGCCGGGGCATGGCCCAGAAGCAGTGCAGCGGGTGCGCCTCCTCGGGCGTGAAGGGCTTGCCGTCCTGGCTGGTGCGGGTGGGCGCGGCCCAGGGAAAGACCCGGCCCGGCAGGCCCGCGCGCCCGGGCGGGGCCGCATCCCCGCGCACGGGCTGCACGTTGCTCCACAGGGTGGTCCAGAGGTCCGGGCCGCCCACGATGGTGGTCATGGGCCCGCCGCCGCGCAGGCCGGTGCGGTGCCCCTGGCCGCCGCTGGGGGCGTAGGCCTGGAGGGTGTACAGGGCCGCGGCCGCGCAGGCCGGGCACAGGGCCTCCACCCGGCCGCGCTTGAGAAAGAGATCGGTACCGTCGGCCAGGGTCTTGCCCGTGGGCTCGGGGATGAGCAGGGCGCTGACGGGGTTGACGACCCCGCCCTTCTCCTGGAGCTCCAGGTCCTGCAGGAACAGCGGCCGCTCGCCCAACAACTCGAAGTATGGCGCAAGCGGCTCGAAGGCCTGCTGCAGGGTTTCGGGCTCGGGCGGGGCCGCCAGCCAGGCGCGCCAGGCGGCGCGGTCGGCGGGCGGGCAGGCGGTCTGCAACAGGCCGATCAGGAATTCGTGCAGCGCGGCCTGGAAGTCGGGCCGGGGCGCGGCCAGGGCCTCGGGCGGGTCGTCGCCCCCGACCACCCGCCAGGGCGCGACGCGCTCCGCCCGCCCCCCTTTTCGCCGCACGGGCAGCCAGGATTCGGTGAGCAAATTGAATGACATGGAGTACTCCTGGGTTGATTGATGACGTTCGCATGAACGATATCAACCGCGCCACAGAAGCACAATGCGGCTCCTCAAAAAACCGCGAGGAGCCCCCTCTGCTCAGGAAGACCGGAGGAACTCCAGGCCCGTGGTCGGGTCATAGGATACCCGGGACGCCCCCCGCCCTCCGGCGACCCGCCCGGTCCACGCGCCGCCCTCCCCGGGCTCCAGGGCCACCAGCACGCCGTGCCGCCCCTGGTCCGGCAGGGTGGCGCGCAGCCTGTCCACGGCCGGACGCAGACGCTCCGGGATGCACTCCTCCCCGACCCGGTACGACGACACCGACAGCTCGCTCCGGGCGCAGGTCTTGGCGCTCACGGCGACGTCGCCGGGCCCCTGGGCCCAGAGGCGCGCCACCCCCTCCTGAACCCGCACCAGCCGCACCGTGACCCGGTCCTCGCCGATGCGCGTGGGCGTGCGCTCCTCCTCGGCCCAGAGGGTGCCCGAGGCCTCGGCGCAATACCCCATGCCCGGCCGCAACTCGTTGTACCGGGCCATGGCGTCCCGGCCCAGCGCCACGCCCTGGGGCTCGGCGTCGGCCCGCTCCATGGCCTCGGGCGCGGGCAGGACCTCGGCGTCGTAGGCCCCTTCCAGCAGATGCCGGGCGTCCTCGGGCAGGCGGATGGCCCCGCGCTCGGCCAGCAGCCGGACCGTGCGCCAGAGCGGGGCCCGCTCCGGGTAGACGTAGGCCGCGTTGCCCAGCAGGGCCTGGTACCAGTCCGCCCCGGCGTCGTCCGTGGGCTCGGGCGCGAGCACCAGCAGGCGCGGCGTCCGGTAGCCCTCGGGCCGCCCCGGTCGATCGAGGTGCCGGTGGCAGCGCCCGGCCCGCTGGATGAGCAGGTCCATGGGGGCCAGGTCCGAGAGCAGGAGGTCGAAATCCAGGTCCAGGCTCTGTTCCACCACCTGGGTGGCGATAAGGATGCGCCCGGCCCGGGCCGCCGGGCGGCTCGCCTTGCCGAAGCGGCGCAGCACCTCGGCCTCGATGTCCAGCCGGTCGCCCAGGGCGAACCGGGCGTGGAACAGGGTCACGGCCGAGGCGGGCAGGCCCAGCTCACCCGTGAGGCGGCGGCAGGCCTCCAGGGCCTGGTCCACGGTGTTGCGGATCCAGCAGGCGCAGGCCCCGGCCCGGTGCGCCGCCACGAGCGCGGCGTACATGGCCTCGGGATCATTCGTAAAGGCCACCGGCGCCTCCAGCCGCCGCGCCGCCGGAATGGGCGTCTCTCGGCAGCCCTGGGCGTCCACCCGGGTGGCCAGGGGAAAGGCGGTCTCCCGCAGCGGCTCCGGCCCCAGCCCCAGGCCCCGGCGAAAGGCGTCGGCCAGCGCCTGGCGCTGGGCCTGCGGCAGCGTGGCCGTGAGCACCACGGCGCTCGCCCCCAGCATGGCCAGAAACTCCAGCAGGGCGCAGAGCAGCCGCCGGGTGTAGGCGTCGTAGGCATGGACCTCGTCGGCCACCAGGACCAGACGGCCCAGGCCGAGCAGCCGCAGGGCCTGGTGCCGCGCGGGCAGCACGGCCAGCAGGGCCTGGTCCAGGGTGCCCACCCCGCAGGGGGCCAGCAGGGCCTTCTTGCGGTTGTCCGCCAGCCAGGCCGCGCAGGTGGCCGCGCCCTCGGCCGAGCCGGGGGCCGCGCCGGGGGCCGCGGCCGATCCGGACGCCTCGGAATGGGCCGCCCGCTCCAGGGCGATGGAGCCGAGAAACTCGTCGTGGATGTTCCGGGCCGAGTGGGCGAGCATCAGGGAAGGGGCCTCGCCGTCCGGCGCGAACAGGGCCCGGTAGCTGTCGGCCATGCGGGCGTACATGGCGTTGGCCGTGGCCATGGTGGGCAGGCCGAGGTACAGGCCCCCGGGCCCGGTCCCCTGCTCCGGGTCCATGAGGGCGTTCACGCAGAGCAGCGCCGCCTCGGTCTTGCCGGAGCCGGTGAGGTCCTCGAACACGTGCAGCTGCGGCCCGGGGCGCTCCACGGCGGCGTCCCGGGCGTGGCGTTGCAGGGGCGTGGGCTCGCGGTCCGCCAGCCCCGGGAACAGCTCGCCGAAGGGCTTCCGCCCCGCGGGCGACGGGAACAGCACCCCGGCCTCGGCCACGGCCCGGCGGGCCTGCGGCAGGGCGTGATCGCCCCAGTAGGCCGCCAGGGGCAGGGGCTCGGCCCGGGCCGCGAACCATTGCTCGGCCGAGCCCATCCAGTCGGCCAGGATCATCAGCCCGGCGAATGGCCAGGAGAGCGCGGCCAGGGTCCGCTCATCGCCCTCGGGGAGCGGGATCCCGGCCAGAAACAGGTGCGCGGCCTCGTCCGCATAGGCCTGGGCCGCCTGGACGTGCGCCCGCTGGCGCGGGTTGAAGGACGCCCCGTCCGCGTCCGCCGGACGGCCGTGGTGCCCAAAGGCCGCCTCGGCCAGGGGCTCCAGGGCCCAACACTCCCCCCAGTACTCCCCGGCGGCCGCCGCCAGGCCCTCGGGAATCCGCACCCCCCGTTTCCACAGCCACAGCCCCGCGTCCCAGTGGGCCACGTCCGTGCCGCCCAGGTATCCGGGCTGGCCCAGGGCGGCCGCCGCCTCCGGGGCCTTGGCCTGGAATCCGGGATGGAACTTGCCCAGGTCGTGCAGGGCCGCCAGGAAGAGCAGCCAGGGCCGCAGGACATCCAGCGCCAGCCCCCCGGTCCGCTCCAGGCCGGCCGCCACGCGCCGGTCCCGCTCCAGCAGCACCTGCGCCACCGCGGCCACGTCCAGGCCGTGATAGGCCAGCAGGTGCACCCCGTGACCCTCCCGTGTCTTGCCCCAATAGGACCAGTCCTCCATGCCGTCCTCCCTGCCGCCCTCCATGCCGTCCTGCATGACCAGGTTGTCTCTTCACGATCCCTGCCTTCGTGACACTCCCGCGGTGGAGTTGCAAGACGCCTTCCCATCCGCGGCCGGACGGCATAGGCTGCGAGGCCTGCGGGATGCGGCCCGCGGCGCGCGTTCTCCCGCCGCCCGGCCTGCCCGCCTTCACCCATCTTGGCCCATCTTCGCCCGGCCGCCCGGGCCGACCATGGAAAGGAGCCGCCCCATGGACCACGCCGACACCCCCGAGACCGCCCACCCGGAATGCGCCCTGTGCCCCTACGACTGGAGCGAACGCTACTGCCGCAAAAAGGGGGGCAAGGCCCCGGACAACTGCCCCAGCCTTCGCCTCAAGCACCTGGCCAAACGGACCCTGGAGGCATTGCAGCAGGACCCCA
>JBFWIY010000060.1:0-9498 GCA_050255855.1 Desulfovibrionaceae bacterium | reverse complement strand
GAAGACGCGCAAAGCGCTTCGAACAGGACGCCGAGATCATGGTCCGTGAACACCCGCAGTCGTCGGTTGTCGAACGGGATGGGGCGGACGCCTCCCTTGAATTTTTTGCTCATTCTGGCCGGGTTCAGGCCAGTGAACATGGTGCGCGTCGGATCGTCCGGGTGCGGGGTGTAGCGCGCGAAATTGAACACGGTGCGGATGAGGGCCAGGCACTGGTGCACCGTGGCCGGGGCGAGGTTCGCCCCTTTGCGCGTGCGGCTGGGCTTGCGCATCAGGGTAGTCTTGGCGTCCTCGATATGCTTGCTGGTGATGCCGTTGATGGGCAAGGCTCCAAAGATGGGCAGGATGTGCAGGTTGAGGCGGGCCTTGTCGTCCGGATAGCTGGCCTTGTTGTTCTTGCTCCAGTTCAGGAACATGCTGGCGACAAACCCGAACGTCAGGTCGTGGCGTATTCGCGCCTCTTGCTCTTGACGGCGGGCTTCGAGGTCGGCTTGTTCACGCATGGCTTCGAGGGACCTCGGGCCGTTTCCGGTCCGGATATTCTGTCGGATTTCTCCGAGGACATGTGCGACGCGCTCGGCACTCCAGCCTTCGCTCGTCCAGCCCACGCCTTCCTCGCGTTGGGATTGCCCGGGGCCTATTCTGTATCGGATCGCATAGTAGCGGTCAGGCTGACGGCCGATTTTTCGTGTCGGATGCTCTCGGTAGCGGACTCCGGGAAACCGGCTGGATTTCCATTTCGCCATGATTTGTCCCTTGGCGTGGGTTACTGTGGCAAGTTGTCCCTTGGTAGTCCCTCATCGAACCGTCCAAACGGTACGATACCGGGATATGTGGTTAGTGCGTTTGCCATTGAATTGCAATATAATATCCAGAATCGGGACAGGATTGGGATGGTCGGGTCTCGTCCTCTTAATCCGGAGGTTCAAGGTTCGATTCCTTGGTGGCCCACCAAGACATCATAGGGAGTTAGTGCTTAACACGGCACTAGCTCCCTTTTCTTTTTCCCCGCCTGTCTCCACTCTGTCTCCAATCCACCGGCTCGGCCTGCCGCCCGGCCTGGCGGTCTTCGGCCGTCTCCGCCCTGGTCCGGGAGCGCGCGAGCGTTCCTGCGTCCTGGTCTGCGGGGCGGCCCGGCCGCGCCTTCCGCTCCCTCCCCCACCCCACGGTTTCAAGCCAATGCTCCAAGGGCCGCCCTCCCGGGCCACGGGTCCTTCCCGGGCCCCGCGGTACAGGGGTCGCCTGGGGCCTGGTGCGTTTTTGGGGGGGATTGTTTTTTTGAGTGGGAAAATGGGAAGTTGTGTGGATTTGACGCGCGTTGTGCCACGAATGAAGCTTGTCGTGTTACCAGATGGGAGGCGGGGATGAGCGGAAAGGTGGCGGCGGCCGGCGACGGGACGCCCCGGGAGCAGCCCGGGCGGCGGGAGGCGGACTTGCGGGTGATCCGGGGGCAGGTGGAGCGGCGGGTGGCCGAGGAGGCCGGCGGCCAGGGCCCGGGCGACGGCGGCGGGGGCGCGGACAACGACTTCGTGCGCCAGTGCCTGGACGCCAGCGACCTGGGAGACGGGACGCTCTTCGCCCACCTGTTCCGGGGGCGGTTCGTGTTCAACCACACCAGCGGCACCTGGCTGGCCTGGGGCGGGCACTCCTGGCGGCGCGACATCCAGAGCCGGTCCCTGTGGGCCTGCGAGGACGTGGCGCTGCTGTACGTGGAGGAGCGGGCCCGGGTGGAGGCGGAGCTGGCCGGGGTGCCCCGGGACGACCAGACCACCTTCAAGGCCCTGGAGCGGCGGTGCAAGTTCGTGTCCGGGCGCATCAACCACATGCGCTCGGTGCCGGGGCGGCGGCGCTGCCTGGAGATGGCGGCCACCTGCGAGCGGCCCCTGTCCGTGGAGGAGCCCCAGATCGACGCCCGGCCCGAGCTGCTGGCCGTGGCCAACGGGGTGGTGGACCTGACCACGGGGGTGCTGCGGCCCGGCCGGCCCGAGGACTGGCTGCTGCGCTCCAGCCCGGTGCCCTTTGACCCGGATGCGGACCTTGAGCCCTGGGTCACCTTTCTCTGGGAGGTCTACGAGGACCAGGAGAAGATCGACTACATCCAGCGGCTCGTGGGCATGTCGCTCTTCGGCGATTCGCGCGAGCACGTGCTGCCCGTGTTCTGGGGCAAGGGGCGCAACGGCAAGGACACCCTGTTCGACATGCTCCAGTACGTGCTGGGGGACCTGGCCGGGGCCATCCAGCCGGAGATGCTCATGGACCAGGGGCGGAACACGCGCTCGCCCAGCGGGCCGAGCCCGGAGATCATGGCGCTCAAGGGCATCCGCATGGCCGTGGGCTCGGAGACCGAGAAGGGCTCGGCCTTCGCCCTGGGCAAGGTGAAGTGGCTCACGGGCGGCGGGCGGCTGGTGGGGCGCGGGCTGCAGGACAAGCACATGACCACCTTCGACCCCTCGCACACCCTGTTCGTGCTCACCAACCACAAGCCGAGGGCCGGGGACGACTACGCCCTGTGGAAGCGGCTGGTGCTCATCGGGCACCCCTTCTCCTTTGTGGATTCGCCCCGGGCCCCGGACGAGAAGCAGAAGGACGGCCAGCTCAAGGAGCGGCTCAAGGACTCGGCCCCGGGGATCCTGCGCTGGATGGTGGAGGGTGCGCTCCGATACCTGGACATGGGGCTGCGGCCGCCGCCCTGCGTGCTGGCGGAAACCGAGGACTACCGCCGGGACGAGGACGTGCTCTCGCAGTTCCTGGAGGCGCGCTGCTGGGTGAGCCGGGAGCTGGAGGCCCAGTTCCCGGGCCTGGAGCCGGACACCCTGGTGGAGGTGGAGACCCGGGCCATGCGCACCCCGTTCAAGGAGCTGTACGAGGCCTTTGAGGAGTGGTGGCAGGAGTTCCGCGGGGGCAAGGTGCCCACCCAGAAGTCCCTGGGGCTGATGCTCAAGGCCAAGTTCCCCAACGAGAAGGCCGGGGGCATGTTCTACTTCGGGGTGGGGGTGCGCAGCGGATAGGCCGGACGATCGGGACGATTGGAGGGTTTTGAGCGGTTCTTCCTACAGGTGTGTTTTGTTTTTTCCGTTCGGAGGAAAACCCTACATTACCATCTCATCATCCAAATAATGATATTAGTAAAGAATATAATATAGATAGGAAATGACGATCGTCCGACGGTCTGGACGGTTTGTGGAGGCGACGGTGGGCGTGGATTTGCTGGATCTGCTGCGAAAGCGGGGCATCGAGGCCCGGCGGGCCGGGCCCAAGCACGGCGGGGAGTGGCATTCGCCCTGCCCGCTGTGCGGGGGCACGGATCGCTTCCGGGTCTGGCCCGGGCAGCCCAACCAGCGGCACGGCGTGCCGGGCGGCTACAACTGCCGCCGGTGCGGCGCGGCCGGGGACGTGGTGCAGTGGTTCGTGGACGTGGAGGGCCTGGACTTTGCCGAGGCCTTTGCCGCGGCCGGGGTGGCGCGGCCGGAGGGCACGGCCCCACGGGCGCGGCGGCGCGGGGGCACGCCACGGCCGCCCGAGGCCAGGGCGCGTCAGGACGGATGGACGCCGCAGGAGCACGCGGCCCCGTCGGCGGCCTGGCGGGAGCGGGCCGGGGCCCTGGTGGCCGCGGCGGAACGGGGGCTGGCGGCCAGTCCGGAGCGACAGGCCTGGCTGGCGGCCCGGGGGCTGGACACGGAGGCGGCCCGGCGCTTCGGCCTGGGGTGGATCGGGGGCGAGCGGGGCCGGGGCTGCTGCTGGCGGCAGCGCGAGGCCTGGGGCCTGGACACGGTGCTGCGGCCGGACGGGCGGCCCAAGAGCCTGTGGATCCCGCGCGGCTGGGTGATCCCCTGGCGCGGGCCGGACGGGGCGGTGTGGCGGGTGCGCATCCGGCGGCCGGACGCGGACCTGCGCGACGGGCGGGACATGAAATACTACGTGCTGCCCGGCTCCAGCATGGGGACCCTGGTGGCCAGCCCCGGGGCCCGGGCCTTCGTGGTGACCGAGGCGGAGCTGGACGCCCTGCTGGCGGCGGAGGCGGCCCGGCGGGCCGGGCTGGACGCCGGGGCCGTGGCGGTGATGACCAGCCTGGGGCGACCGGACGCGAACTCGGCCCAAATTCTGGCCGGGGCCATGGGTGTGCTGGTGGCCCTGGACTTCGACCGGGCCGGGGCGGACGGGTGGCCCTGGTGGCCGGGGCATTTCGACCGGGCCCGGCGCTGGCCCGTGCCCGAGGGCAAGGACCCGGGGGACTGGTTCCGGGACCACGGCGGGGACGTGGCGGCCTGGATCGCGGCCGGGCTGCCGCCCCGGCTCCTGGCCGGAGGGTCGCGGCAGCGGACCGGGGACGGGGGGGACGGGGAGCGGTGTGGCGGCCGGAACGGCGGAGCGGTCCGTGCCTGCGGCGGCCAAGGCCCCGGACCAGGAGACGCCCGCCGGCCCGCCGGTGCGGCCCGGGCAGGAGCTGACCGCGCTGGCCTGCCTGCTGCGGCGGGGGGACGGCTACCTGGTGCTGGACGCGGCGCAGGGGGTGGTGCTGGGCGGGCAGCTGGATCCGGCAGTGGACGCATCGGTCATGGACATGGCGCGGCGGCCCGGGGTGGCGGCCCGGCTGCTGGGCCTGGGGCGGCGCGAGGAGGGGCTGGTGTGGGTGAGCGCGCAGGACATTTCGGCCCGGCTGCGGGCCGGGGGCTGGCGATGAGGCCGCGCCGGGACGGGCGCGGCACGGCGCGCTCAGGCCGAGGCCATTTCGCGCCGGGCGGCCCGGACCATGAAGGCCGAGCGGGTCATGCCCCGGGCCTTGGCGGCGCGGTCGATCTCCCGCAGGGTGCCGCGCGGCACGGTGAGGTTGGCCCGCACCACCTGGTTGTCCAGAAAGCCCAGGTCGATGTTCACGAGGACCCAGGTCCAGCCGGCGTAGTCGGGGTGTTCCACCCAGGCGGAGAGGTCCGAGGGGACCGGCGGGGTCTCGCCGGGGTCCAGCAGGGTCTCCACGGCCTCCTGCACGCTGGCCAGGGCCTCTTCCAGGGTGTCCCCGGCGGCGAAGCAGCCGGGAATGTCCGGCACGGCGACGCCGTAGGCCCTGTCCGGCTCGATGTTGACGGCCACGGGAAACAACATGGCGTCCGCCTCCTTTCCGGGCTAGGCGAGCCCGGCGCTTTTCAGAATCTGGGCCACAAGGCCCTTGCCGAGGTCCTTTTTGGGGTGCGGCACGGTGACCCGGCGGCCGTCCGGGTGGGCGTAGCGGTGGTGACTGCCGTTCACCCGCACGCACACGAACCCGGCCTGTTCCAGCCGTCGGATCAGTTCCTTGCTGCCCACGGGGAAAGAATACGCACTGGAGTGCGCATCGTCAACCCCGGGGGCGCGAACGGAAGGGAACGAAACACGCAAGAGTGCGGCCCCGCTGCGGGCCGGATTGGCAAGGTGAGGGTTGCCGGAGGGAGTGGCACCTCCCCCCGGCGACCGGATGAACGAGCATCCGACCAGGGAAATCCCCAACCCTCTCACTTGGACACGGGAGGAGTAGCACGGGGCCGGTTGGATGAAAACGCTGCGATTGGAGTACTGGCCCACGGCGCGCCTGCGCCGGTACGGGCGGCGGCTGCGGAGGAACGAACGGCAGGTGGAGCGCATGATGCAGAGCATTGAGACGTACGGGTTCCGCGTCCCCATCCTGGCCCTGGCTGACGGGGAGGTGGTGGACGGGGACCTGCGGCTGCAGGCGGCGGAGCGCCTCGGGCTGGCCGAGGTGCCGGTGGTGCCGGCGGAGGACCTGGGGCCGGACCAGGTGCGGGCCTTCCGGCTCATGGCCAACAGTTCGGCCGGGTGGTCGGGCTGGAACGAGGCCAACCTCGCCCTGGAGGTGCAGGAGCTGCGGGCCCAAGGGATCGACCTGGAGCTGACCGGACTGGCGGCCTCGTTTCTGGAGGATCTGCTGGAACGGTTCGGCCCGGAGTTCTGGGGGGAGCGGGACGCGGACGCCCTGCCCGGGGACGGGCCGCGGGTGTGCCGGGCGGGGGACGTATGGGAGCTGGGCGCTCACCGGCTGCTGTGCGGGGACGCCACGGACCTGGAGGCCGTGCGGCGGCTCATGGCGGACGAACCCGCGGACATGGCCTTCACCGACCCGCCCTACAACGTTGCCTACGAGGGCAAGGCCGGGCGCATCCTCAACGACCACATGGAGGCGGAGGCCTTTGAGCGCTTTCTGTTCGACGCCTTCACGGTGCTGTTCCTGTCGCTGCGCAAGGGCGCGCCGGTGTACGTGGCGCACAGCGACACCGAGGGCATCGCCTTCCGCCGGGCCTTTGGACAGGCCGGGTTCCGGCTTTCCAACTGCCTAGTCTGGGCCAAGGACCATTTCGTACTCGGCCGTGGGGACTACCAGCCCCAGCACGAGCCCATCCTCTACGGGTGGAAGCCCGGGGAGCGGCACCGCTGGTACGGCGGGCGGCGGCGGACCACGCTGCAGGAGCTGGAGCCCGGGCCGGTGCTGGAGCGCGACGGGGACGCCGTGCGGGTGCTGCTGCCCCAGGGCTCGGTGCGGGTGACCGGCCGGGACCTGGCGGTGGAGGAATGGGTCACGGGGCTCATCCGCGAGCGGCGGCCCAAGCGCAGCGACGACCACCCGACCATGAAGCCCGTGGCCCTGGTGGAGCGGTTCCTGAAGAACAGCAGCCGCAAGGGGGACGTGGTGCTGGACCCCTTCGGCGGGTCGGGTTCCACCCTTGTGGCCTGCGAGCGCACCGGGCGGCGCTGCCGCACGGCGGAGCTGGATCCGCGCTTCGCCGACGTCATTGTGCGGCGCTGGCAGGAGCTGACCGGCGGGGACGCGGTGCTGGCCGGGGACGGCCGGACCTTCGCCCAGGTGGATGCCGCGGGGGCGGACCGTGACTGAGCCCCTGGAGCAGCTGCTGCAGCAGAGCGCGGCCACGGACGCGGCGTTCCTGCTCAAGGCCAAGGAGGAGGCCAAGGCCCGGATGCGGGTCGACCCGAGCCAGGCCAACATTGCGGCCTTTCAGAAGGCCCGGGACGCCCTGGACCGGCTGACGTCCGGGCGCGGGGACGGCGGGGAGGCCGCCCCGGAGCCGGGGCCCGTGCCGGGGTTCCGGACCCTGGCCGAGGTGTGCCGGTTCCTGGACGGGCGGGGGTGGCGGGCGCCGTCGAGCACGGTGGACCGGCACTGCAAGCGGGGGCTGTTCGGGGCCAACCGGGAGGGGGTGTTTGAGGAGCGGGTGGTGCTGGACTACGCCCGGGTGCATTTGCGGCGCAGGGACTCGGGCCGGACGGCCGAGCAGGAGGACGAGGACATGGCCCGGGAGCGGCGGCGCGAGGAGCTGGAGCTCATCCGGGAGAAGCGGCTCAACGAGCGGATCAAGCGGGAGCGGAACCAGGGGCGGCTCATCGAGCGGGCGCTGCTGGAGATCGAGCTGGGGGCCCGGGCCGGGGTGCTGGAGGCCTTCATCAAGGGCGAGATCCAGAAACGGGTGCGGGAGCTCGTGCACCTGGTGGGCGGCAGCCCGGAGCGCGCCGGGGAGCTCCTGGGCCAGCTTTACGGGGTGGTGGACACGGCGCTCACGGACTACGCGCGAACCGACAACTTCGAGGTGGTGTTTCATGACGGCGAAGGCTGAGGCGACGGGGGCGACGGACGCGGGGATTGGGGCCCGGCTGGTGCGGGCCGGGGCGCGCTGGCTCACGCCGGGGGCCCTGCGCGAAGGGTACGCCTTTGCCCCGTGTCGGGCGGAGCGGCAGGTGCTGCGCAAGCGCGCCCCGCTGGCCCCGAGCGCGTGGGCCGAGCGGCACCGGGTTCTGCCCGAGGAGGCGGCCCTGCCCGGGCCATGGCGCAACGACACCCTGCCCTACCTCACGGGCATCCTGGACGCGGCGTGGTTCCCCGGGGTGCAGACCGTGATCCTGTGCGCCGCGCCCCAGGTGGGCAAGAGCGAGCTGGTGAACACCCTGGTGGGCTACGCCATTGACCGGGACCCCGGGCCGGTGCTCATGGTCTACCCGGACGAGAAGACCGCGCGCAAGAACCTGGCCAAGCGGCTGGGACCCATGATCACGGACAGCCCGCGGCTCTCGGGCTACGTCACGGCCCGGCCCGAGGACCTCTCCAGCACGCGCATCAACCTGCAGCACATGTCCATCTATGTGGGCTGGGCCAACTCGCCCAGCTCGCTGGCCAACATCCCGGCCAAGTACGTGGTGTTCGACGAGACGGACAAGTACCCGGCCGCGGCCAGCAAGCGCGAGGCCGACCCCATCAGCCTGGGGGAGAAGCGGACCCGGACCTTCAAGTGGTCGCGGCGGGTGTTCAAGCTCTCCAGCCCGACCATCGAGCAGGGGCAGATCTGGCAGGCCCTGCAGCAGGAGGCCCAGGCCGTGTTCCACTACTTTGTGCGCTGCCCGCTGTGCGGGGTGTGGCAGCTCATGCACTTCAAGGGGTTTGTCTGGCCCGAGGGGGAGCGGGACCCCGAGGCCGTGGAGGCCGGGGGGCGGGTGCGCTACCGGTGCGAGGGGTGCGGGGGCGAGTGGGACGACCACCTGCGGGACCGGGCCGTGGCGCGGGGCGAGTGGCGCGAGGCCGCGGGCGGGGTGGAGGTGTTCGCCTGGCTCAGGGAGCACCGGCCCCTCAAGATCGGCTTTCACATCCCGAGTTGGCTCTCGCGCTTCGTGGGGCTGAGCGAGGTGGCGGCGTCGTTTCTGCGCGGGCTGCGGGACAAGCAGCAGCTCAAGGACTTCATGAACGGGCACGAGGCGCAACCCTGGGTCATTGAGCACGCGCCCCGGGAGCGGGACGCCATCCTGGAGCTGCGGGACGACCGGCCGCGCGGGGTGCTCCCCGGGCCGGACGAGGACGGGGTGACCCGGGTGGCCGGGCTGGTGGCCGGGGTGGACACCCAGGACTGGGGATTCGTGTACACGGTGTGGGCGTTCGGCTGGGGCCGGGCCGAGGAGTCCTGGCTGGTGCAGGAGGGGCAGGTGCTGAGCCTGGAGGCCCTGGAGGAGGTGCTGTGGCGCTCGACCTGGAGCGACGGGGCGGGGAACAAGCGGCGGGTGGAGTTCGCCCTGCAGGACGCCATGGGGCACCGGACCCGGGAGATCTACGCCTTTTGCGCCCTGCACCGGGGGCGCATGCTGCCGGTGCAGGCCAAGCAGCGGCTCACCGCGCCGATCCTGTATTCCAGCATCGAGTACTACCCGGGCACGGAGATCCGCATTCCGGGCGGGTTGAAGCTGGCGCGGGTGGACTCGAACTTTTTCAAGAGTGACCTGTCGCGCGCCCTGGGCGTGGCCCCGGGGGACCCGGGCGGGGTGCGGCTGCACCACGACACCACGGAGGAGTATGCCCGGCAGATGTGCGTGGAGTGGTACGACGACCAGAAGAACCTGTGGGTGCAGCCCAAGGGCAAGGTGCAGGACTACTGGGACGCCACGTACCTGGCCCGGGCCTGCTGGCATCACCTGGGCGGGGCCTCGCGGGAGCGGCCCGACCCGTCGCGGCCTCGG
>JBFWIY010000059.1:0-9660 GCA_050255855.1 Desulfovibrionaceae bacterium | reverse complement strand
GCCATGCAGCAGATGTACGAGCAGTAGTTGAGGTGGTTCTGGTCGCGGGACCCGGCGCACTGCACGAAGGCGATGCTCTGGGGCTCGGCGCCGTCGCCGGGCCGGAGGATCTTGCCGGCGGTGGGGCCGTTGGGCGCGGCCAGGCGCTCGAACTGCATGTTGGAGACCACGTTCTTCAGCTTGCCGCCGCCCAGCGTGGTGAGGTTGGCCATGTCGTAGGGCTTCCAGCCGGTGGCCAGGACCACGGTGCCGACCTTGAGGTCGAAGGTCTTGGGGGCGTCGTCCAGGTTCACGGCGTCGTAGGGGCAGGCGGCCTTGATGGCCTCGCGCTCGGCCTCGGGCACGGCCGGGGCGTCGAACACGTAGCGCATGGGGAACATGAAGGGGTGCGTCTTGAAAATGGCCTTGCGCTTGGCCAAGCCGAAGTTGAAGTTGCAGTCGAACTCCGTCTTGGCGGCCGCCTCGCACTCGCCGCAGGCGGTGCAGCGCTCGTTCACGAACCGGGGCCGCTGGGTCACCGTGACGGTGTAGTCGCCGGGACCGCCGGCGACCTTGGTGACCTCGCTCATGGTGAAGAACTTCACCAGAGGGTTCTTCTTGATGCGCTGAAACTGGATCTCAAGGCCGCAGGAGGGAGGACACAGTTTGGGAAAATACTGGTTGAGTTGCGCCACCCGGCCCCCGAGATAGGGGTTTTTCTCTACGATGTAGACCTCGTATCCGACTTCAGCGGCCTCCAAGGCGGCGGTGATTCCCGCGAATCCGCCGCCTACGACGAGAATACTGTTGTTCGCCATTCTCAATCCTCCCTGAATTAGCTTTCGTGAGGCCAGCCAACAAAATGGCCCAAACCCGGGCGAGGACCTCGGTCCCTGGCCGGGTTCAGACCATTTTGCCCGGACTGCGAAAAGCGGCTGCGGGCCAAGGCCCGCAGCCGCATTGTTCTACCCGACTAGGCGGGGATGATCTGCCAGTAGGGCTTCTTGAAGATCTTCGTCTCGCCCTTCGCGGGATCGTAGACGGAGTTCACGAAGCACTTCCACTTGGAATCGTCCAGGCCCATGAAGTCGCCGCGGTAGTAGAAGCCCGGGTAACGGGACTCCTCGCGGAACTCGATGTGCTGCAGGTGCAGGCGCACGGTCCACAGACGGTGGAACTGCTCCCAGCAGCGCATGAGCTCGTGGAGGTCACGAGCGGCCAGCTTCTTGGAGTCCTCTTCCAGCATGCCGAGCAGCCAGAAGCCGGTGTTCAGCAGGGCCTTGGAGGTCATGTACAGGGTGCCGACACCACCGCCGTATTCATCGGTGCACTTGATGAGGCGCATCATGAAGTTCTTCGGGGTGATGTAGTTGGGGTTGATGTCCGGAGCGGTGGTCGCGCCCTTGAACTGCTCGTAGGTGTACCAGGGCTGGTAGATTTCCTTCTTCAGGTCAGCAGCGGACACGGCCAGAGCGGGCTTGAAGTCCTTGTGATCCACGACCCAGCGAACCAGCTGCTTGCCGGCCATACGACCCTCGGCGTGGGAGCCGGAGGAGAACTTGTGGCCGGAGGCGCCGACGCCGTCCGCGCAGGTGAACAGGCCATTGACGGTGGTCATACGGTTGTAGACCTTGCCGTTGTCGGCCTTGACCTTGTAGTCCTCGGGAACCCAGGCTTCGTCCGGACCGGAGACCCAGATGCCGCAGCAGCCGGAGTGGGAGCCCAGCAGGTAAGGCTCGGTGGGCATGATCTCGGAGCCGCGATCCTCGGGGGCGCAGTTGGTGGCCGCCCACAGGTTGGCCTGGCCGACGCACATGTCGAGGAAGTCTTCCCAGGCCTCGGACTCCAGGTGTTTCCACTCGGCGCCGGTGAGGTCGCCGTTGACCGTGGTCAGCAGAGCGGTCTTGGTGTCCATGTAGATGGGACCACGACCCTCACGCATCTCGCGGAGCATCATGTGGTTGCGCAGGCAGGTGGGGATGATGTTGCCCTTGGCGTAGCCACGATCCTCGTAGGGCTTCAGCATGGCGCGGTTGGTGGCGCAGTAGTCCTCACCCTTGTAGTTGGTGGCCTTGGCCTTGAACAGCAGGAACCAGGCGCCGACCGGGCCGTAACCGTCCTTGAAGCGGGCGGGCACGAAGCGGTTTTCCATCATGGTCATCTCGGCGCCGACCTGGGCACACATGGTGTAGGTCGAACCGGCGTTCCACACGGGGTACCAGGCGCGGCCCATGCCCTCACCAGTGGAGCGGGGGCGGAACACGTTCACGGCGCCGCCGCAAGCGACCAGGGCGGCGTTGCAGGTGAACACGTACACCTTGTTCTCACGGGTGGAGAAGCCCACGGCGCCGGCGATGCGGTTGGGCTGATTCTTGTCGAGCAGCATCTTCACGATGAAGACGCGCTCCATGTAGCGGTCCTCGCCCAGGGCGTTCTTCGCGGCCTCGGCGACGATGCACTTGTAGGACTCACCGTTGATCATGATCTGCCAACGGCCGGAGCGGACCGGGGCGGAACCCTGGCGGATGGCCAGACCGGAGGCCTTGGCTTTCGCGCCGTCGAGGTTCTTGCCGTCCTTCTTGACCCACACGGGCAGGCCCCACTCCTCGAACAGGTGGACGGAATCGTCCACGTGACGGCCCAGGTCGAAGATCAGGTCTTCGCGGACCAGGCCCATCAGGTCGGTGCGGACCATGCGGACGTAGTCGTCGGGGTCGTTCTCACCCATGTAGGTGTTGATGGCGGAAAGGCCCTGCGCCACGGCGCCGGAGCGCTCCAGGGCGGCCTTGTCCAGCAGCATCAGGGAGATGTCCCCACCGACCTTCTCGATCCAGCGGCAGGCCTCGAAGGCGGCGCCGCAGCAGCCCATGCCGCCGCCGACCAGCAGGATGTCAACGTGCTTTTCGATCAGTTCCGGCTCGGCCAGGGCAACACCCTTGGGTTTTTCCTTGATGGGAAGCTGAGGCATAGTCTTCCTCCTATTCTCAGTTCGTGTTCGTTGTGGTTACCGAAGCGGTCTGTTCCAAATGGTCCTGCGAAGGCCTAGCGGCTGGCGCCGGGCTCGCAGACGCCGTCCTGCCAGCACTGATCCAGGCCGGCGTCGGAGACCTCAAACTTCTTCATGACGGTCTCTTTCGGGGCCTTCAGGGCGGTCTCGGTGAAGAGCAGCTCGGAGTCCAGGCTCTCGCCGGCGGGCTTGCCCTCGTAAGGCTTGATGGAGCCTTCCGGGGTGGTGCGGATGGGGAACTTGAAACGCTTCACGTTGCCGCTGCGGAACTTGATGGTCCACATGATGTCCTCGGCGGAACGCATGGGGATGGAGGTGCCGCCAAGCGGAGCGAAGTCGGCGTACGGACGGGCCTCGATAGCACCCTGGGGGCAAATCTTCACGCAGCTGTAGCACTCCCAGCACGCATCCGGCTCCTGGTTGTAGGCCCGCATTTCATCGGGATCCAGGATCATCAGATCGTTCGGGCAGATGTACATGCAAGCGGTCTTTTCGCCACCCTTGCAGCCGTCACATTTTTCCGGGTTCACAAAGGTCGGCATAACATATCCTCCTACTAGGGTTTTTAGTTCACTGTTACCGACTCAGCCTCGACCGAAAATACCTATATGCTAGCCTGTGCCATAGCTTGGAACTGCGCAAATAGCAGCCCTGGACACACGGTGTCAAGGAGAAAGTGAATTTTTGAACAAGCACCATTCGAAACCGCCGCGCCGCGCCGCGTATCCGGCCTCCCGGGTGTCGATCTATGCCGCATTATTCGCATGATGCGCTCATCGTGATAGAAAATGAACTGGAGTCTGGCAAGACCTTTTTGCAAGTTCTCATGGCCTGTTCATAATATTTTCAACCCATCGTCCCAACAGGTTTTATTTTCAACATTTCGGCCCCTGTTCTCTAGACAATCTGTCGACAAATTCTACCCCATTTTCGCCCCCCGCATCCGCGCTCCGCCCCGCTTCCAGGCCCCCCGTTAGAATCTCATTTTTATGGCTTGACACATCTTTCACAATCTGAGCATAAAGCGGGTCCATACGCTGGGAACAGGGTTTTCGCCCCGGGGGCGAACTGGTATGTTCCCTGGAAGGCTGAGGCTAACAACTTGGAATTCCAATAAACGGAGGATCTCATGTCCAAACTGGTTCCCCCCCATGGTGGCAAAGGCCTGGTCATCCGCCTGCTCGAAGGCGCCGAGCGTGAAGCCGAACTGAAGAAGGCCGCCGGCCTGAAGCAGCTCCCCATCACCAGCCAGGAGAAAGGCGACCTCATCATGATCGGCATCGGCGGCTTCTCTCCGCTGGCCGGCTTCATGACCAAGGCCGACTGGAAGGGCGTTTGCGAGAAGTTCCTCATGGCCGACGGCACCTTCTGGCCCGTTCCGGTCATGCTGTCCGTGGCTGACGAGGACTTCGCCGGCATCAAGATCGGTGACGAGGTCGCCCTGGTCCGCAACGGCGAGACCTACGCCACCCTGAAGGTGTCCGAGAAGTTCGCCCTGAGCGAAGACGAGAAGAAGTGGGAATGTGAGATGGTCTACAAAGGCAATGGCGACGACTCCCAGAAGTTCTGGGACGTGGCCCTTGAAGACCACCCCGGCGTGCAGATGGTCATGGCCCGCAAGAACAACTACCTTGCCGGCGACGTGAAGGTCCTGAGCGAGGGCGACTACGCCACCAACCCCAAGTACCTTGGCGTGTACCTGCGTCCCGCCGAGACCCGCAAGATCTTCGACGAGCGCGGTTGGTCCACCGTCGCCGCCATGCAGCTGCGCAACCCCATGCACCGCTCCCACGAGCACCTGTGCAAGATCGCCATCGACGTGTGCGACGGCGTCATCATCCACTCCCTGATCGGCAACCTGAAGCCCGGTGACATCCCGGCGGAAGTCCGCCTGAAGTGCATCGACACCCTGGTCAAGGGCTACTTCGTCGAGAAGAACGTGGTCCAGGGCGGCTACCCCCTCGACATGCGCTACGCCGGCCCCCGCGAGGCCCTGCTTCACGCCACCTTCCGGCAGAACTACGGTGTCAGCAAGATGATCATCGGCCGCGACCACGCCGGCGTCGGTGACTTCTACACCATGTTCGAGGCCCAGGAGATCTTCGACAAGATCCCCTACCAGACCGAAGCCTGCCCGGATCCCGGCAAGAAGCTGCTGTGCGAGCCCCTGAAGATCGACTGGACCTTCTACTGCTTCAAGTGTGACGGCATGGCCTCCATGCGCACCTGCCCCCACACCAAGGAAGATCGCGTCATCCTCTCCGGCACCAAGCTGCGCAAGGCCCTTTCCGAGGGCAAGGACGTTCCGGATCACTTCGGCCGCGAAGAGGTCCTCACCATCCTGCGCGCCTACTACGAGGGTCTGACCGAGAAGGTCGAGATCAAGATGCAGAAGGCCGCTTCCGGCGCCGGCATGTAAGTTCCGGTTCCGATTCGACGGACTCAGGGGCGCCCCTCGGGGCGCCCCTTTTCGTTGGCTTTTTCGCCCGCCCCCGCGCCACGGCCACGTTTCGGGACGCCGCCGCCCCCCGACCCCCCTGCCGCCGCACTTGCCCAAACGCCGTTCTTGCGCTAGATCAATCCGACCTCACACCCTCGGAAGCGAGCCATGACAACCAAATCGGGACGACCCGGCCCCGCGCCGGACATACGGGAAAAGCGGCTCGGCCAACTGGCCGAGCTGGACGGCCAGATCCTTGAACTGCTGGGCAAACGGGCCGCCCTGCTGGCGCGCGAGGCCGAATGGCGTCGCTCCCGCGGCAAGGCCGGCAACGACCCCGCCCTGGAAAAGGATCTCTTCAACGTCTGGACCGAGACCGGCCGCCGCCTCGGACTCGACCGGCAGCTGCTGCGCCAGCTCTTCAACCTGACCGGGCTCTTCGTGCCCAGCCGGGCGCGCACCGACGCCCCGGGCACCGGGGCCTACGGTCTGGCCCCGCGCCGGGAGCCCCTGGCCCTGAGCCTGCCCGGCCCGCGCTCCCTGGCCGCCACCCGCGCCTGGGTGGTGCTGGCCGCCGCGGCCAACCGCGACCTCGCCCTGGCGCCCATCATCCTCAACGACCCCCTGGTGGACCTGGTCCGCGCCCTGAACCAGGTGGGCGCGCGCCTGTCCTGGGCCGAGGAGCTGGTGGAGCATCAGAGCGCCGACGCCCCGGGCCTGGACTTCGAGGGCAAGGTGGTCTTCACGGGCAACGACCCCTTCAACCTCTGCGTCCTGGTGGCCCTGGCCCTGGGCGACGCGGGCCGCGTCAAGCTCACCGGCGGCCCGGCCCTCAAGCTCCTGGACACCGCGCTGTTCAACGTGGTCCTGCCCCGGCTGGGGGCGCGCATCGTGCCGCTCAACCCGCGCTCCTCGGGCCTGCCCGCCCGGCTGGAGTTCGGCGGCGAGATGGCCGCCGAGGTGGAGCTGCCCGCGCCCATGCCCCCCTATTTCGCCGCGGCCCTGGCCCTGGCCGCCTGGTCCTACCCCCAGGGCCTGCACATCCGCTTCACCGACTCCTTCGAGATGCGCGCCGCCCTGGCCCCGGTGGTGCGCGTGCTCAACACCGCCGGGGTGGAGGCCCGCCTGGAGCCCGGCCTGTGCGCCGTGCCCCACGGCTCGCCCCACGTGCCCCCGGGGGTGGACGTGCCCCTGGACCCGGTGCTCTCGGCCTACCTGCTGGCCCTGCCCGCCTTTGCCGACGGCCGCTGCGAACTCACCGGCCGCCTGGACCCCGACGACCCCACCGCCGCCTTCGTGCTGGAGCGTCTGGGCGCCCTGGGCCTGGACCTGCGCCGCACCGAGACCGACGTGACCACCCAGGCCCTGAAGCTGCCCGAGGGCGACATCATCCTGGGCCGCGTGCCCGAACTCTTCCCCCTGGCCCTGGCCTTCGCCCTGCGCGCCCGGCGGCCCATGACCGTGCAGACCCCCGAGGACGGGGCCATGGACGACCTGGGCGAGGAGCTGCTGGCCCGCCTGGGCGCGGACTTCAGCCTGGAGCCCGGGGCCTTCCAGGTGCGGCCCGGCGCGCTCTCCTGGGACGCCCCCTGGACCTGCCCCACGCCCCACTTCGCCCTGGGCCTGGCCCTGGCGGCCTTTGTCAAGCCGGGCCTCAGCCTGGAGAACCCGGGCGTGCTCACCGCCCTGTGGCCCCAGTTCTTCGCCATCTACAACGGCCTGCCCACGGGCAAGCCGCGCCCCAAACCCGCCGTGGAGAAGGCCGATGCCCCTGCCAAACGACGCGTCCGACTCTGAGATCCAGGCCCGTCTGGCCGAACTGGAGGTCCAGGCGGGCGAATTCGAGGCGGAAAAGGCCCGGGTCCGGGCCCAGGAGCTTGACCTGCGCGCCCAGGAGGACCCCGCGGCCCACGTGAGCTTCGCCCGCGAAATCTTCGAGCTCCAGCAGCGCCAGCGCGTGCTGGAGGTGGAGATCGACCTGGCGCGCAAGAAGATCCGCCGCCTCCAGCTCGGCTACGCCGAAGACGCCGCGCCGTCCGCCCAGCCCCCGGACGGATTCCTGTTCTGACCGTCCCCGCAACCCCTTTCCCCCAGGAGCGCCCATGTCCCACCCCCGCAACCTGACCCGCAAGATCATCGAGGCCCACCGGCTCTCCGGCGAGATGGCCCCGGGCAGCGAAATCGCCCTGAAGATCGACCAGACCCTGACCCAGGACGCCACCGGCACCATGGCCTACCTGCAGTTCGAGGCCATGGGCAAGGACCGGGTGGATACCGAGCTGTCCGTCAGCTACGTGGACCACAACACCCTGCAGATGGGCTTCCGCAACCCGGACGACCACCGCTACCTGCGCAGCGTGGCCGCGCGCTACGGCATCGTGTTCTCCCCTCCGGGCACCGGCATCTGCCACCAGCTCCACCTGGAGAATTTCGCCCGCCCGGGCCGCACCCTCATCGGCTCGGACTCCCACACCCCCACCGCGGGCGGCGTGGGCAGCCTCGCCATGGGCGCGGGCGGCCTGTCCGTCGCCCTGGCCATGGCCGGGGAGCCCTACGTCATCGCCATGCCCAAAGTGGTGGCCGTGCGCCTGAGCGGCAAGCTCACCGGCTGGGCCGCGGGCAAGGACGTCATCCTGGAGCTGCTGCGCCGCCTCACGGTGAAGGGCGGCGTGGGCCGGGTCTTCGAGTTCTGCGGCGACGGCGTGGCCACCCTGTCCGTGCCCGAGCGCGCCACCATCACCAACATGGGCGCGGAACTCGGGGCCACCACCAGCCTCTTCCCCTCGGACGAGCGCACCCGCGCCTTTTTCCGCTCCATGGGCCGCGAGGTCGAGTGGCAGGCGCTCGCCGCCGACCCGGGCTGCGACTACGACGAGACCATCGACATCGACCTCTCCGCCCTGGAGCCCATGGTGGCCCAGCCCCACATGCCCGACCGCGTGGTCACGGTGCGCGAGCTGGCCGGGCTCAAGGTGGACCAGGTGGCCATCGGCTCCTGCACCAACTCCTCCTACGCCGACCTCAAGACCGTGGCCGGGGTGCTGCAGGGCAAACGCCTGCCCGCCTCCACCGACCTGCTGGTCTCCCCGGGCTCCAAGCAGGTGGTGAAGATGCTCGCCGCCGAAGACCTCATCGAGCCCATCCTGGACTCGGGCGCGCGCCTGCTGGAGTGCACCTGCGGCCCGTGCATCGGCATGGGCGGCTCGCCCACCTCGGCGGGCGTCAGCGTGCGCACCTTCAACCGCAACTTCGAGGGCCGCAGCGGCACCAAGGACGCCAAGGTCTACCTGGCCAGCGCCCAGACCGCCGTGAACCTGGCCCTGGCGGGCGAGTTCACCGACCCGGCGACCTGGGGCCCGGCCCCGGCGCTGCCCCAGCTCCCCGAGCACGCCCCGTCCATCCGCAGCCTCTTCATCTTCCCGCCCGCGGACGGGTCGAAGGTGGAGATCCAGCGCGGCCCCAACATCGTGCCCCTGGAGCAGTTCGACGCCCTGCCCCCCACCCTGACCGGCGACGTCATCCTCAAGACCGGCGACGACATCACCACGGACCACATCCTGCCCGCCGGGGCCGAGATCACCGCCCTGCGCTCCAACATCCCGGCCATCAGCCGCCACATCTTCGGCCGCGTGGACGCCACCTTCGTGGACCGCATCCAGGCCGCGGGCGGCGGGTTCATCCTGGGCGGGGAGAACTACGGCCAGGGCTCCAGCCGCGAGCACGCGGCCCTGGGCCCGCGCCACCTGGGCGTGCGCGCCGTCATCGTCAAGTCCCTGGCCCGCATCCACCGCGCCAACCTGGTGAACTTCGGCATCCTGCCCCTGCTCCTCGTGGACAAGGCCGACTACGACCGCCTGGACCAGGGCATGGCCCTGACCATCCCGGCCGCGGACGTCACCCCCGGCGGCGTGGTGGCCATCGCCGGGCCCGGCGACCTGCGCGTCAACGTCACCAATGATTTGACGAAAAACGAACTGGAGATTATCCAGGCTGGCGGGCTGCTCAACTTCGTGCGCGGCCGCGCCCGGTAACCCCCCGGACGGTCTCGCCACGCCCCCAACGACCAGCAGCGAGAGGACACCATGCTCGACCAGATGCGCAACAACGCCCAGAGCTGGGCCATCAAGGCGCTCTTCGACATCATCATCCTGGCCTTCATCATCACCTTCGCCGCGCCGCGCGGCCAGGGCCGCGACTCCGTGGCCCGCGTCTACGAGGACACCATCCCCGTGGA
>JBFWIY010000058.1:0-9831 GCA_050255855.1 Desulfovibrionaceae bacterium | reverse complement strand
ACGGCTCCCTCGGCATGACCCGCACCGAGGCGCGCTCCGCCAAGGCGGACAGCCACCTGGGCCACGTGTTCGACGACGGCCCCGGCCCCACCCACCAACGCTGGTGCATCAACTCCGCCAGCCTGCGCTTCATCCCCAAGGCCGACCTCCAACGCCAAGGGTACGGGGCCTACCTCAAGCTGTTCGAGTAGGGACGAGGCCGCCGGGGGAGGGGCGACCCCCCTTTTCAGGAAAGGGGCCCACTCCCGTGGGTTTTA
The DNA here is from genome assembly GCA_050255855.1 of Desulfovibrionaceae bacterium. Classification (GTDB taxonomy): domain Bacteria; phylum Desulfobacterota; class Desulfovibrionia; order Desulfovibrionales; family Desulfovibrionaceae. Next base: position 9,574 of record JBFWIY010000058.1, on the reverse strand, counting down.
TGGGGACGAGTCCCAGAGGGACGGCCGTTGGAGGCCGCCCCCGGATAACATCTTTCCCAAACCCCGTCGCGGACCGCCCCCTCTCCTCACTCCCCCAACCCTTGTCATCCAGCTCACCTTTTCCCCCGCTCCTCTTTCCCGCCCTGCCCCCCCGGCCGCCGGAGGCTTTCTTCGCCTACGCGCGGGCGATCGGGCCGCTGTTGCGGATGAGTTTCCAGTTGGGCCAGACGATGCCCGCGATGATGAGGGCGGCTCCGGCGAGTTTGAGGGGGTCGAGGGGTTCGCCGAGCATGGCCCAGGAGGCCAGGACCGCGACCACGGGCTCCAGGGTGGAAAAGACCGAGACGTAGGCCGAGCCGATGCGGATGACGGCCTGGTAGAGGAGCGTCACGGCCAGGGCGGTGGGCACGAGGCCGAGGAGTGCGCCGATGGTCAGGGCGCGGGGGGAGAGGTGGGCCATGCCGCTCCAGGGGGTGGCCACGGCCATGGCGACGGCGGCGCTCAGCAGGACCCAGAAGGTGAGGGTGAAGGGGTCGCGGCCGGCGAGGAAGCGTTGGACCAGGATGAGGTAGAGGGTGAAGACCACCAGGGAGCCCAGGGCCAGGAGCAGGCCCAGCGGGTCGGCGCGTTGGAGAAAGGCGTTGGAGAAGACCAGGGCGATGCCCAGGATGACCAGGCCCAGGGAGGCGGCCATGCTGCGGCGGATGGGCTGGTGGAACACGGCCCAGGAGAGCAGGGCCACGGTGACGGGGTAGCCGTAGAAGACCAGGGTGGTGGTGGAGGCCGGGATGCGGGCCACGGCCCCGAAGAAGCACAGGCTCTGGAGGGGGTAGATGACGCCGCCGAGCAGGGCCGCGCCCAGCAGGGTGGGGCCGTCGATGCGGAAGCGGCGCGGGCCGGTGAGCAGGATATAGCCGCCCACGAAGGCCGCGGCGAAGGCGTAGCGGCACAGGAGCATGGTGCGGATGTCGAGTCCGGCGGCGTAGCCGAGCTTGCCCAGCACCGGGAGCACGCCGTAGCAGCAGGCCGAGAGCAGGGACAGGGTCAGGCCTGCGCCCATGTTTCCGGCCGGGGTCCGGGCCGCGGCGGTCATGCGGCGGGTCCGGGGGCGGGGGGAACGTCTTCCCGGGGGGCGGGTCCGGCGGAGAGGCCTTGGGCGGCCCAGATGCCGATGCCGAGCACGACGAGCAGGGCGGAGACCAGGCCGTTCCAGCCCAGGGCGGCGTAGATGAGGCCGGGGATGAAGGATCCGACCACCCCGCCCGCGTAGTAGAAGCTGATGTAGAGACCGTTCACCAGGCCCTTGTGGGCGTCGCCCAGGTGGTTCACCAGGCCGGGGCCCACGCTCTGGACCAGGAAAAACCCGCAGCAGAACGGGAAGAGGGTGGCGAAGAGGGCCCAGCCGTTGGGGAGCAGGCAGGCGGCCACGGTGCCGGTGAACAGGACCAGGCCCCAGCGGATGGCGCGGGGTTCGCTGCCCAGGCGGCGCACGATGCGGGTGGAGTTCAGGCTGGTGAGCACGCCCACCAGGTAGGACGAGTACATGAGGGAGACCCGCAGTTCGCCCGCGCCGCCTTCCAGTTCCGCCAGCCGGAAGGGCAGGTAGTTGAGGATGGCGGTGAAGGCGAAGAAGGCGCAGAAGGGCACGGCGTAGGCCCGGAGCATGCCGCGCCGCCGCAGGACCTCGGCCACCAGGGCCGCGCAGGGCCGGGTGAAGGAGGACGGCGGGGCCCCGCGCAGCCGGGTGAGCAGGCCCCAGACCGCCACGGACGAGGCCCCCAGCACCACGAAGGCCGCGCGCCAGCCGAAGAAGGCCGAGATGACCCCGGAGAAGAAGCGGCCCGAGAACCCGCCCACGATGGTGGCGGTGATGTAGAGCGAGAGCACGCGCTGCACGCGGTCCGGCCCGCAGGAGCGGGACAGGATGGTCATGAGCGAGGTGAGGGCCGCGGGCACGGCCAGGCCCTGGACGAAGCGCAGGATGAGGAAGCCCCACCAGGGCGGGGCCGCGGCCAGGCAGAAGTGTCCGGCGGCCAGCACCAGCACCGCGGCCCGGGCCACCCGCCCGGCGGGCAGGGACTCCAGCAGCAGGCCGTAGAGCACCGGGGCCACGGCCAGGGGCAGCATGATGCAGGTGACGGCCAGGGAGATGACCGTGCGGCCCAGGCCGTATTCGGCGGAGAGCACGTTGTACAGGGGCTGCGGGGCGTACAGGGCGGCGATGACCACCATGGTGGCCGCCGAGACGACGCCCAGAACCAGCGCCGAAGGGCCGTCCATACGGGACGGCGCGAAAGCGGAAGTGGACATGGTTCGGAGGCTCGCGCTCCTAGGCCCAGACCCCGGAGTGCTCCTCCGCGAAGGTGGCGAAGGTCCGCGCCGGGCGGCCGGTGAGGTGCATCACGCCCTTGGTGGTGTAGCCCGCGTTGCCGCCGCGCACGTGGCGCGCCAGGCTGAGCAGCATGTGGATGTTCCATTCCGGCATGCCCGAGGCCTCCAGCCAGAGGCCGAAGTCCTCCACCTCGGCGGGCTCGTAGCGCACGCTGCGGCCCGTGACCGCGGAGAGGATCTCGGCCACGCGGTGGTTGTCCAGGGCCTCGGGGCCGGTGAGGGTGTAGGTGCGGCCGGTGTGGCGCTGGGGCTCCAGCAGGGCCCGGGCCAGGCAGTCGGAAAAATCGCGGGCGTCCATGCGGCTCACCGGGGCGTCGGCCTCGGGCACGGTGAGCACCCCGGCCCGCACCTGGTCCGCCCAGTGGGTGATGTAGGTCTGGTAGAGCACGTTGGCGCGCAGGATGGCGTAGGGGATGCCCGAGGCCTCCACCTCCTGGTCGATGGCCCCGTGGATCTTGCCCAGCCGGAAGTGGGCCGAGACGTCCGCCCCCAGCAGGGAGGGCCGGACGATGTACTTGACCCCGGCCTCCTTGGCGGCCTGGACCGCCACCCGGCCCCAGACCGGCATGCGTTCGGCCATGGGCAGGGACAGCAGCAGCCGGTCCGCCCCGCTCAGGGCCCCGAGCAGGGCCTGCGTATCGTCGTAGTCCGCGGTCACGGTCTCGATGCCCTTGGCCTCGAAGGCCGCGCCCTGCGCCGCCTCGCGCACCGCGGCCACCACGTAGGCCCCGGCCGCGTCCAACGCCTCCACCACCTCCGAACCCACCAGGCCCGAGGCGCCCATCACCACGATCCGGTCCGCCATCTCCCCGCCTGCTCGTCCGGCCGCGCCGAGTTCCCCCCGGTCGCGCCGGTTACAATATCAGGCTGGCCGTCAGGGCGCCGAACACCCCCGCCAGCACCGCGAAGATCGCCACAGCCACCATCTCGCGCCGGGCCTCGGGCTGTTCCAGCACCGAGAGCTCGGGCCGCTTGGGGTCCACCCACACGGTGAACACCCCGCTGCCCATGGCGGCGCGCATGGCCGCCACGGCCTCGTCCATGACCTCCTCGGGCACCGGCTCGGCGCGGCGGCCCGTGGCCGCCTCCCGCTCCACCTTGGCCCGATAGGTCATTTGCCCGAATTCATAGTCGTATTCAACCAGAAGGTCCACCACATGTTCGCGCCGGGTCAGAAATCCCTTGTGCACCCGCTGCTCGGCCCGCACCGCGCCCAGCCGCGCGGGCGTCGCCACGAAGCGCCGCATGGCCAGCCGCCGGGCCAGGCCCCAGCCGCTCAGGACCAGCCCGAACACCGACCCCACGAACAGGGGCAAAAACACCACCAGGGTGCCGAAGTGCTCCACCAGGACGTCGGGATTCACGCCTCGGGCTCCCCCACGTGCCGGCGGTAGGCCAGCAGGGTGTTGCGCAGCAGCATGGCGATGGTCATGGGCCCCACCCCGCCGGGCACCGGGGTCATGGCCGAGGCCACGGACGTGAGCGCCTCGAAGTCGCAGTCGCCCGCCAGGCCCTGCTCGGTGCGGTTCATGCCCACGTCGATGACCACCGCGCCGGGCTTGACCATGTCCGGCCCGATCATCCTGGGCCGCCCCACCGCCGCGAACACGAAGTCCGCCTCGCGGCAGTGCGCCGCCAGGTCCGCGGTGCGCGAATGGCACAGCGTCACCGTGGCGTCGCCCCACTCGCCCGGCCGCGCCAGCAGCGCGGCCAGCGGCTTGCCCACGATGTTGCTGCGGCCGATGACCACGGCCCGCTTGCCGCGCGGGCTCAGGCCGTAGCGCCGGAGCAGCTCGATGACCCCGGCCGGGGTGCAGGACAGAAAGCCCGGCAGCCCGAGCACCAGCCGCCCCACGTTGTCGGGATGGAACCCGTCCACGTCCTTGCCCGGGTCGATGCGCTCCAGCAGGGCCTGGCTGTTGAGCCCCTTGGGCAGGGGCAGCTGCAACAGGATGCCGTCCACGCCCGCGTCGGCGTTGAGCCGGTCGATGAGCGCCTCCAGCTCGGCCTGGGCGGTGGAGGCGGGCAGGCGGATGGCCTCGGACGCGAAACCCACCTCGGCGCAGGCCTTCTCCTTGTTGCGCACGTAGACCTGCGAGCCCGGGTCGTCGCCCACCAGGATCACCGTGAGCCCCGGGGCCCGGCCGTGGGCCGGACGCAGGGACTCGACCTCGGCGCGCACCTCGGCGCGGATCTGGGCGGAAATCTTCTTGCCGTCGATCAGGATCATGCGGTCGCCTCCGGCGGCCAGGGGAGGGGGAACCCCCCTTTGGGAAAAGGGGGGTTCCCCCTCCCCTGGACCCCGCCCCCTCCCCCGAAACCTTTTATTTCGGCCCCGCCGCCCGCGGGACGCGGACGGCGGGGCCGGGGATGTCGGGTGTATGGCAGGGGGAAGGTTGGTCTTCTAGTCCTCGTCCTCGTCCTCGGCGAACCAGCTGTCCGCCAGCACCGGGCCAAAGTAGGAACCGTCGTCCTCCAGCTCCTCCTCGATGCGCAGCAGCTGGTTGTACTTGGCCAGCCGGTCGGAACGGCACAGGGAGCCGGTCTTGATCTGGCCCGCGTTCACCGCCACCGCCAGGTCCGCGATGAAGCTGTCCTCGGTCTCGCCCGAACGGTGCGAAACCACCGTGGTGTACCCGGCCTGCTTGGCCAGCTCGATGGTGTCCAGGGTCTCGGTCACGGTGCCGATCTGGTTCAGCTTGATGAGGATGGAGTTGGCCACGCCCCGGTCGATGCCCTCGGCCAGGATCTCCGGATTGGTCACGAAGATGTCGTCGCCCACCAGCTGGAGCCGGTCGCCCAGCTTGTCCGTGAGCTCCTCCCAGCCTTCCCAGTCCGCCTCGGCCAGGCCGTCCTCGATGCTCACCAGGGGGAAGCGGTCCGCCAGGTCGGCGTAGAAGTCGATGAGCTCGGACGCCGTCAGCTCCTTGCCCTCGCCCGCCAGGACGTACTTCTCCTTCTTCTCGTCGTAGAACTCGCTGGCCGCGGCGTCGATGCCCATGGCGATCTCCACGCCCGGCTGGTAGCCCGCCGCCTCGATGGCCCGCTGGATGTACTCGAAGGCCTGGGCGTGGCTCTTGAGGTTGGGCGCGAACCCGCCCTCGTCGCCCACGCTGGTGACGTGCCCGTCCTTGGCCAGCAGGCTCTTCAGGGCGTGGAAGGTCTCCGAGCCCATGCGCAGGGCCTCGGCGAAGGTCTCCGCGCCCACGGGCAGGATCATGAACTCCTGAATGTCCAGGTTGTTGGGCGCGTGGGCCCCGCCGTTGATGATGTTCATCTGCGGCACGGGCAGCAGCTTGGCGTTGACCCCGCCCAGGTACTGGTAGAGCGGGATGTTCAGGAAGTTGGCCGCGGCCCGGGCGTTGGCCATGCTCACGCCGAGCAGGGCGTTGGCCCCGAGCCGGCTCTTGTTCTCCGTGCCGTCCAGGTCGATGAGCGCGTTGTCCAGGCTCACCTGGCGCAGGCCGTCCATGCCCACCACGGCCCCCGCGATCTCCTCGCGGATGTTGTTCACCGCCGTGAGCACGCCCTTGCCCAGATAGCGTTTCTTGTCCCCGTCGCGCAGCTCCAGGGCCTCGCGCGTGCCGGTGCTGGCCCCGGAGGGCACCGCCGCCCGCCCGCTGGCCCCGGACTCGTACATGACCTCGACCTCGACCGTGGGATTGCCGCGGGAATCCAGGATCTCCCGGGCCCAGACAGCCACGATGGTGCTCATGGTGGACTCCTTTATTGGGAATGTTTTTCGGAAAAAACAGAGAAGACGGCGACGCCGCCCCGACTCTATCGCATTTCGCCGCCGCCCTCAAACACCCGGGCCGCGGTTTCACCCGTCCGTCACCGGATCGTCTCCATCACCGGACCGTCTCCGTCACCGGACCGCCGCGCCCGCCTCACTCCCCCAGGGCCAGCCGCCGCAGCCCCTCGGGCACCAGGGCCTTGTACACCGCGGCCAGGGTCGGACAGACCCGGGCGATGGCCGGGGCCAATCCCCCGGTGCCCAGCACCAGGGCCGGGCCGCCCATGACCTGCTCCAGCCGGGGGGTCAGGCCCTCGATCATGGCCGCGAACCCGAACACGAGCCCCTGGTTGAGGCTGTCCAACGTGCTCTCGCCCATGTGCAGGCCGTCCGGATCGATCTCCAGCGTCGCCTTGGGGAGCTTGGCGGTCTCCTCGGTCAGGGCGCGCACGCTGCTCAGCACCCCGGGGCAGATGAGCCCGCCCAGGTAGGCGTCCCCCACCAAACAGTCGAAGGTGGTGGCCGTGCCGAAGTCCACCACGATGATGCGCTCGGCCTCGGGGTGCAGGCGGCGGGCCCCGTAGGCCCCCACCAGCCGGTCCGCCCCCACCTCCTCGGGCCGGGCGTAGCGATTCTGAAGCGGCACGGGCAGGTCCCCGGGCACGAAGCGCGGCGGCGCGCCCAGCACCGTCGTGAGGACCGCGGCCAGGGGGGCGTCCAGGGCGGGCACCACCGAACTCACCACGCTCGGCATGGCTCGGCCGTCCCACCCGGTCATCTCCAGGGCCCGGCGCAGCTCCGCCTCCAGGCGGGCGGCGGACCCGGCGTCGCCGCCTTGTCCCGCCCCGCCCGGACGCAGGGCGCGGGTGTCGAACCCGGCCGAGCCCAGGATCGCCTCCGGCCCCCCCAGGGCCGCCTTGACGCGGGTGTTGCCCACGTCCACCAGCGCCGCGCGCCAATTCGCATCGTGCATGCCCGCCTTGTAGCGGGTTGAGGGGAAATGGCAACCCCCCGATTCGCCTTGCAACGGCCATTCTCCAATGCTACAGCATGTCTTGCTCGAAACTCTCTTGTCGCACATATCGAGGCGCTGCATATCCTATAAAGAGGAGGGGACCATGGATCCCGCATTGCTCATCCCGGCCGCCGAGTCCATCCCGGTCCACTGGGCCTGGTTCGACACGCTGCTGGTGACCACCTTCACCCTGCATGTGCTGCTCATGAACGCCGTGGTGGGCGCCACGGCCGTGGCCCTCTTCGCCCGCGGCGGCGACGCCCCGGCCCCGGCCGCGCCCCCGGCCGCCGACCTCAAGGACGGCCTCACCATCCTGCTCGCCCTCACCGTGAACTTCGGCGTGGCCCCGCTGCTCTTCCTCCAGGTGAACTGGGGCCAGTTCGACTACGTGAGCTCCGTGCTCATGGGCGGCTGGTGGCTCTGCCTCCCCTTCCTGGTCATCGTGGCCTACTACGCCCTGTACCTCTACAAGTTCCGCTTCGAGCGCCGGGCCGCCTGCCGCACCGCGCTCCCGGCCCTGGTCCTGGCCATCCTCTTCTTCGTGGGCTTCCTGTTCACCAACAACATGACCCTGATGATCCGCCCCGAGGCCTGGCCCGCCTATTTCGACCACCCCATCGTGTTCAACTGGGGCGACCCCACCCTCTGGCCCCGCTGGCTGCACATGATGACCGGCGCGCTGGCCGTGGGCGGGCTCTACGCCGCCATCCGCGGCCGCGCCGTGCGCAACGACGCCCTGACCCGCACCGGGCTCAAGTGGTTCACCCACGCCACCCTGGCCAACCTGGCCTTCGGCCTCTGGTTCCTGTTCATGCTGCCCCAGGCCGTGCTGCTCCAGTTCATGGGCGGCAGCCTGCCCGCCACCGGGGCCCTGGTCCTCGGCCTGGCCGCCGCCGGGCTCATGCTCGCCGCCGGGTTCAAGGGCCAGGTGGGCCAGTCCGCGGCCTTCGCCGTGCTGGCCGTGCTCTGCATGGCCGTGGCCCGCCACTTCGTGCGCGTCTTCTCCCTGGCCCCGCTCTACCACCCCCGCCAGCTCACGGTCACCGGCCAGGTCTCGCCCCTGATCCTCTTCCTGGTCATCCTGGCCATCGGCCTCGTCCTCATCGGCTGGATGCTGAGCGCCTGGCGGCGCGCCGGAAAGGAGGCGTAAGTCATGGAATACCCCATCTGGAACCTCACCACCTTCGGCGGCGGCTTCTTCATCGCCCTCATCGCCACGGTCCACGTCTTCGTGGCCCAGTTCGCCGTGGGCGGCGGCCTGTTCCTGGTGCTCACCGAGCGCTACGCCTACCGGCGCGAGTCCCCGGCCGTGCTCGACTACGTCAAGCGCCACTCCCTGTTCTTCCTGCTGCTGAGCATGGTCTTCGGGGCCCTCACCGGCGTGGCCATCTGGTTCACCATCGCCCTGCTCTCCCCCCAGGGGACCATCGTCCTCATCCACAACTTCGTGTTCGCCTGGGCCTCGGAGTGGGTCTTCTTCCTGGGCGAGATCGTGGCCCTGCTGGTCTACTACTACGGCTGGAAGCGCCTGAGCCGCCGCGACCACATGATCGTGGGCTGGCTCTACTTCCTCTTCGCCTGGGGCTCGCTCTTCCTCATCAACGGCATCGTGGCCTTCATGCTCACCCCGGGCCAGTGGATCACCACCGGCGACTTCTGGGACGGGTTCTTCAACCCCACCTTCTGGCCCCAGCTGGTGTTCCGCACCTTCCTCTCCTTCACCATCGCCGGGCTCTTCGGCTTCGTCACCGCCACCCGCATCGCCGACGACCACGAGCGCATGCGCCTGGTGCGCCTGTGCTCCCTGTGGACCATCCTGCCCTTCGTGCTCATGGTGGCCAGCGGCTGGTGGTACATCACCGGCCTGCCCGAGCCCCAGTTCACCATCGCCGTGGAGCGCTCCCACCGCGTGGGCCTGTTCCTGCGCGACTTCGTGACCCTCTCGCCCATCCTGGTCCTCGGCGCGCTGCTGCTGGCCGTGCGCCTGCCGCGCAAGGTCTCCTTCCCCCTGGCCCTGGTGGTGCTCCTGCTCGGCCTGGGCGTGTCCGGCAGCTTCGAGTTCATGCGCGAGGCCGCCCGCAAGCCCTTCGTCGTCTACGGCGACATCTGGTCCAACTCCGTCGAGCCCGCCCGGCTGGCCGAGATCGACGAACGCGGGGCCATCGCCTGCTCCAAGTGGGCCCCCCCGGGCCTCAAGGTCGAGGACACCCTGGCCGCGGGCCAGTTCCTGTTCCAGCTCGAATGCGCCAGCTGCCACTCCATCGGCGGCCCCATGAACGACATCCTGCCCCGCACCGCCAAGTACCCGCTCACGGGCATGGACTCCCTCCTCACCGGCCTGGGACGCATCAACCGCTCCATGCCGCCCTTCGCCGGCACCGTCGAGGAGCGCATGGCCCTGGCCACCTACATCGTCGAGGGCCTGCACGGAA
>JBFWIY010000057.1:0-9857 GCA_050255855.1 Desulfovibrionaceae bacterium | reverse complement strand
TCGAGTCCGGCCCCTCCCTGTTCGACGCCGCCCCGGGCGGGCTGCCCCTGGCCCTGCCCCCGGACCAGGCCAACGACCAGGCCAACGACCAGGCCAACGACCAGGCCGAGGCCCCGCCCGCACCGGCCGCACCGGCCCCCCGGGTCCAGGCCCTGCGCGCCCCCGTCGCCCCCCTCACTCCGGACCAGGCCCAGCCCCGGCCCGCCGCCCCGCTCTCCGTGGCCGTGTACAACAACGGCCGCGCCCTGGTGAGCGAGGTGCGCGCCCTGGACCTGCCCAGCGGCGTGGGCCGGGTGGAGTTCGTGGGCGTGCCCGAGACCATCGAGCCCGAGACCCTGCGGGTCCGCTCCCTCACGGCCCCGGACCGCTTCCGCCTGCTGGACATGAACTACGAATACGACCTGGTGAGCCCGCGCGCCCTGCTGGACCGCTACGTGGGCAAGGAGCTCACCGTGATCCTGCCCGACCCGGCCTCCCAGGGCCGCGTCAGCCACCACGCCACCCTGGTGGCCAACAACGAGGCCCCGGTCTTCCGCCTGGAGGACGGGTCCCTGTGGGTGGGCCCCTACGAGGCCGTGCAGCTCCCGGCCCTGCCCCAGGGCCTGCGCCCGGCCCCGGCCCTGGTCTGGCTGGTGGACAACGCCGGGCCCGCGCGCCAGGAGCTGGCCGTGTCCTACCTGGCCCGCGGCCTGAGCTGGCGGGCGGACTACGTGCTCACCCTGAACCGCAGCGGGGACCAGGCCGCCCTGGCGGGCTGGGTGACGCTGGACAACACCTGCGGCATGGCCTTCCACGACGCGGCCCTCAAGCTGGTGGCGGGCAGCGTGCACCAGGCCGCCCCGACCCTGCGCGCCGCGGGCATGGCCAAGATGGACATGGCCATGGCCGCCCCGGAGATGGCCGAGGAAGCCTTCTTCGAATACCACCTCTACACCCTGGCCCGGCCCGTGGACATCGCCAACCACCAGCGCAAGCAGGTGGCCCTGCTCCAGAGCCCGCGCCTGGGCGTGGAGCGCGAGCTGGTGAGCCGCTTCTCGGCCTTCGGCCCGCGCCGCGACCCCGCGCCCCTGCGCCAGGACGTGGAGGCCGCCCTGCGCTTCCAAAACACCGCGGAGGGCGGCCTGGGCATGCCCCTGCCCCAGGGCGTGGTGCGCGCCTACCAGCCCGGGAGCGACGGCGCGGTCCTGCTCATCGGCGAGGACCGGCTGGACCACACCCCCGAGGGCCGCGAGGTGCGCCTGGTCATGGGCAACGCCTTCGACGTGGGCGTGGAGCGCGTGCTCACCAGTTACCGCAAGGTGGGCGAGCGCACCGTGGAGCTGGCCTACCGCATCACGGCCACCAACGCCAAGGACGAGCCCGTGCGCCTGACCCTGGAGGAGCTGCCCCCGGGCCAGTGGACCATCACCGACGCCAGCCGCCCCTTTGAGCGGCCCTCGGCCGGGATGGCGCGCTTCGAGCTGGACCTGGCGGCCAAGGCCCAGGCCCCGGGCAACGCGGCCACCGTGACCTACACCATCCGCATCGGGGAGTAGCCCGGCTCACGCCGGACGGCTCACGCCGGAGGCTGGTAGAAGAACCGGCCCAGCCCCAGGGTGAAGGCCAGACCGCCGTACAGGGCGTGCTCCAGGGTGGTCCAGAAGAGCGACCGGGTGCGGCGGTAGGTGTCGGCCAGCAGCCAGCCCACGGGCAGGGAGAGCAGCACGGCCCAGGGGTTGCCGTAGATGACGTGCACCCAGGCGAAGGCCGCGGCGCTGGCCCAGCACAGGCCCGCCCCGTCCCGGAACAGCCCCTGGTAGCGCCGGAAGAAGAAGGCCCGGTAGATGAACTCCTGGGGATAGGCCGAAAGCAGCGGATAGAGCGCCATCACCGCCAGCCACAGCCCGGGCCGCCGCCGGGGAAAGGCCAGCAGGGCGTCCGGGGCGAGCAGCACGGTGAGGGCCAGCACCGCCACCCCGGCCAGCCCGGCGCGCAGCAGCACCACCCGGAGCCGCGGCGTGGGCCCGGGCCGCCAGAGCCGGGCCCGGTCGAAGCCCGGATCGTGCCACAGCACCGCGGCGCAGGCCGCCAGGAAGAGCAGGAGCCAGGGCAGCTTCCAGCCCGGCAGCCAGCCCAGGAGCAGGGGCAGGGGCGCGCCGCCGAAGACCAGGGCCAGCTCCAGGGCCAGCGCCGGGGCCCGCCCCGGGCCCGGGACGGGACCGGCGGGCGGCGGGGCCTGCGGGAAGTCGGACATGGTCCGAGCATAGCCCAGGCCCCCGGCAGGGGAAAGCCCCGGGGCGAACCCCGCCGCTGTTTTCTTTCGCGCCACGGTGACATCGGCGGCCACATTGTGTATCCGTGAGACATGAGTGGCACTCCCGAGACCCCGCACCCCTTTGACCAGATCTACAACGTCGACCGGCTGACCGATCTGTTCCAGCGCTTTTTCGACCTCACCGGGCTGGGCTGCGGCATCCTGGACGCCGAGGGGGCCCTGCGCGCCTATTCGGGCGAGCGCTCCCTGTGCCGCGACTTCCTGTTCCGCGAGCCCACGGCCGAGGGCGTCTGCCTGCTGCTCCATCCCATCCGGGACACGGACACGGCCACCGGCATGCACCTGCGCCACTGCCGGGGCGGCCTGCAGCACGCCCTCTACCCGGTGCGCTACGGGGACCACCTGCTGGCCGTGGTCTTCCTGGGCCAGTTCCTGACCGCCCCGCCCGATCCGGCGACGGCCCGCGAGCGCGCCCAACGCCTGGGGCACGACCCGGCGGCCTACCTGGAGGCCCTGTCCCGCGTGCCCGTCATGGACCCCGAGCGCCTCAAACGCACTATGGACTTCTTCCAGACCCTGGTGGACCAGCTCACCATCCTGGGCGTGGCCCGGCTGGAGGCCCTGCTGCACGAGCAGCGCATCCAGGTGGAGCGCCAGCGCTTCCGGTCCATCTTCGAGGGCTCGGCCGACCCCATCGCCATCCTGGACACCAACCGCAACTTCGTGGACGTGAACCCGGCCCTGGTGCTCCAGTTCGGCCAGCCGCGGGACCGGCTCCTCGGCCAGAACGCCCGAAGCATCCACATCTCCCCCTCCCACGCCGAGACCTTCGCGGCCATGGCCTACCCGGCCGTGGCCGAGCACGGCCACTGGCGCGGCCAATGGCCCCTGCGCGACCGGCAGGGCCGGGTGCGCGACGTGGAGCTGGCCATCTCCGCCCTGCCGCCCGGCGAGCGCGGCACGGAATACGTGGTGCTGCTGCGGGACATGACCGAGTACAACGCCACCCGCCACACCTTGGAGGCCACCCTGGAGGAGATGCGCACCATCTTCGACAACCAGCTCATCGGGGTCAGCTTCACCCGCGACGGGGTCATCGAACGCATCAACGCCCGCGGGGCCGAGATCCTGGGCGGCTCCCCCACGGAGCTCGTGGGACGGCACTCCCGCGAGATGGACCCCGATCCGGCATCCGACGGCCCGCCCCCCAGCAACCGCTTCCTGTACGGCGTGGACGAGCAGGGGCGGCTCACGGACGAAACCCTGCTGCGGCGCATCGACGGGCAGGAGGTCTGGATCCGGGCCTCGGGCAAGCTGCTGGACCTGGGGGACACGGACCACGGCGTCATCTGGGTCTTCGACGACATCACCGACCGCCGCCGCATGGAGCAGGAGCGCCAGCGCGCCGCCGACCGGGCCGAGGCCGCCAACCAGGCCAAGAGCGCCTTCCTGGCCACCATGAGCCACGAGATCCGCAACCCCCTGTCGGGCATGCTGGCCATGATCCAGCTGGCCCTGGAGGGCCTGCCGGACAACGAGGCCCGCGACTGCCTCACCGCGGCCATGGCCTCGGGCCGCAGCCTGCTCGGCGTGCTGGGCGAGGTCCTGGACCTGTCCAAGGTGGAGGCCGGCCGCCTGGAGCTGAACGAGGAGGACTTCGCCCCCCGGGAGCTGGTGCGCTCGGTGCTGGCCTCCTTCACGGCCCAGGCCCGGGAAAAGGGCCTGGCCCTGCACGACCAGGTGGCCCCCGCCGTGCCCGACCGGCTGCGCGGCGACCCCGGCCGCCTGCGCCAGATGCTCGCCAACCTGGTGGGCAACGCCCTCAAGTTCACCGAACGCGGCGGGGTGGACCTGTCCATGACCCGCCTGAGCGGACGGCCGGACGAGGTCCGGCTGCTGGTCTGCGTGCAGGACACCGGCGTGGGCATCCCCGAGGCGGACCAGCCCAAGGTCTTCGAGCGGTTCGGCCAGGCGGACGGCCCCCGGCGGCAGCTGGGCACCGGCCTGGGGCTGGACATCACCCGCCGTCTGGTGAATCTCATGGGGGGAGAGATCACCCTGCACAGCGAGCCCGGAGAAGGAACCTTGGTCTGCTTCAGCATCCGTCTGGCCCCGGCCGCCACCCCGGCCGCCGGCCCCGCCCCGGCCGAGGGCGATTCCGCCCCGGCCCCCACCGCCCGGGTGCTGGTGGCCGAGGACAACCGCGTCAACCAGATCGCCGTGCGCCGCTTCCTGGAGCGGCGCGGCCACCAGGTGGTCTGCGTGGAGGACGGCCAGCAGGCCGTGGACCGGGTGCAGCAGGAACGCTTCGACGTGGTGCTCATGGACATCCAGATGCCCGTGCTGGACGGCGAGGAGGCCACCCGGCGCATCCGGGACCTGCCCCCGCCCGCCGGGACCGTGCCCATCGTGGCCCTCACCGCCCACGCCATGAAGGGCGACCGCGACCGCTTCCTGGCCCTGGGCATGGACGACTACCTGGACAAGCCCGTGGACCTGGCCCGCCTGAACGTCCTGGTCTCGGCCTACGCCGCCCGCGCCCGAGAGGACGCCCATGGCTGAGCCCTCCCGCGCGGACCTGCTGGCGCGCATCGCCCAACTGGAGGGGCAGGTGGAGCACGGCTTCGAGGTGGCGGAGGCCGCGGCCCGGCGCAGCGCCCTGCAATACCGCCACCTGTTCGAGCGCGCCCCGGTCTCCATCTGGGAGGAGGACTTCAGCCGCGTGGGCCAGTGGTTCGCCGAGCTGCGCGCCGCCGGGGTGAGGGACTTCCGCGCCTGGCTGGCCGAGCGCGAGGACCAGGTGCTGGAGGCCGCCTCCCGGGTGCAGATCGTCCGGGTGAACCGCGCCGCCCTGGACCTCCTGAAGCTGGAGGACAAGTCCCGCCTGGAGGGCAATTTCCGGGACATCTTCAAGTCCGAGACCCGGACCGTCTTCGTGGAGGAGCTGGCCGCCATCTGGGAGGGCCGCACCCAGATCACCCTGGAGGGCACCGGCCGCGCCGCGGACGGCAGCCCCTTCCACTACATCCTGAACATGCTCATCCCCACGGAGCACGGCGCGCCCCGGCTGGACACGGTCATCGTGGTCATCACGGACATCACCGAGCTCAAGGAGGCCCAGCACGCCCTGCGCCGCTCCGAGGCGGCCCTGACCCGCACCCTGGGCGAAAAACAGGCCGTGTTCACCAGCATCCCGGACACGGTCATCAGCGTGGACCCGGAGCTGCGCCTGCTGGAGTGCAACCGGCCCCTCCAGCGCCTGTGCCCCGACGCCGCCCGGCTCCGGCCCGGCCAGACCGTCGGCGGGGCCCTGACCGCGGGCTGCCCCTGGGCCGCGGTGCTGCGCGAGACCCTGGACACGGGCCGGTCCGTGCGCCGGGACAAGGCCGAATGCGCCCGCTGCGGGGCCAGCCCCCGGGTCTTCGAGATCACCGGCTCCCCCCTGGTGGACGGCCAGGGGCGGCACCTGGGGGCCGTGGCCGTGGTGCGCGACGTCACCCGGCTGGAGCGCCTGGAGCAGGAGCTCATCGCCCGCCGGGGCCGCTCCGGCATGGGCAACATCGTGGGCCGCAGCCAGGCCATGCAGAAGGTCTACGGCCTCATCGACCAGCTGGCCCAGGTGGACAGCACGGTGCTCATCACCGGCGAGTCCGGCACGGGCAAGGAGCTGGTGGCCGAGGCCCTGCACTACGGCGGGGCCCGGGCCAAGCGCCCGCTGGTCAAGGTGAACTGCTCGGCGCTCACCGAGAACCTGCTGGAGAGCGAACTCTTCGGCCACGTGAAGGGGGCCTTTTCCGGGGCCATCAGCGACAAGGTGGGCCGGTTCCAGGCCGCGGACGGGGGCACCCTGTTCCTGGACGAGATCGGCGACATCTCCACCCTGATCCAGCTCAAGCTGCTGCGCGCCATCGAGACCAAGGAATACGAGCGCGTGGGCGAGAGCCGGCCGCGCCGGGCCGACGTGCGCATCGTCACCGCCACCAACGCCCACCTGCTGGAAAAGGTCCGCTCCGGCGAGTTCCGCGAGGACCTCTACTACCGCCTCAAGGTGGTGAACATCGCCCTGCCCCCGCTGCGCGAACGGCGCGAGGACATCCCCCTGCTTGTCGAACACTTCATCGAGGGCTTCGCCCGGTCCATGCACCGGAACATCGAGGGGGTGGACGAGGCGGTGCTGGCCCTGTTCATGCGCCACACCTGGCCGGGGAACATCCGGGAGCTGCGCCACGCCGTGGAGCACGCCTGCATCTTGTGCCCGCGCGGGCGCATCCGGCCCGAGCACCTGCCCGAGCTCGCCAGCCCCGCCGCGCCTGAGGCCCCGCCCCGGCGCGACGCCGCCCGGATCACCCCGGACGACGTGCGCGAGGCCCTGGCCCGGGCCGGGGGCAAGCGGGCCCTGGCGGCGCGCCTGCTGGGCGTGAGCCGGGCCACCCTCTACCGGCGGCTGGACGAGTTCGGCATCCGCTGAGCCCGGTCCGGCGTCCTGCCGACGCAGCGAGGCGCGGCGACGCCTGCCCCGGGCGGGGAACGCCGGGAATCACACGAAAAAGGCACGGGATCGGCCCGAGGGACCGAAGGGGTCGGCCGGGGCGCGGGCTGCGCCGCGGGGCGGGGCTCAGACGCTCCAGGCCACGCGGCCGCCGTTGCCCTCGCCCTCGAAGCGGGCCACGATGTTGCGGCCGGAATTCTTGGCCCGGTACAGGGCCTTGTCCGCGGCGGCCACCAGCTCCTCGTCCCGCCAGCCCGGCTCCAGCTGGGATACGCCGATGCTCACGGTGAAGTGGATGGGGTCGCCCAGGATCCGGCCGCCCTGGCGGGACTGGAACTCGTACTCCTCCACGTCGCGGCGGATGCCCTCGGCGCGCAGGGCGCACTGGTCCATGGGCATGCCCGGGCAGACCAGGACCAGCTCCTCGCCGCCGTAGCGGGCGGCGAAGCCGTCCATGGCCAGGGCGTGCTCGCCCACGATCTTGGCCAGGGCGCGGAGCACGTCGTCGCCCACCTGGTGGCCGTAGGTGTCGTTGACGCTCTTGAAGTGGTCCACGTCGATCATCATCATGGACAGGGGCTTCTTGCGGGACTGGCTGGTGACCACGATCTCGCTCAGGAAGGCGTCCAGGGAGCGGCGGTTGCGCAGCTCGGTGAGCAGGGGGTCGTAGTTGGCGGTGCGCTCCAGGTTGTGGGCGCGCTCCTCCCACTCGCGGGCCTCCTCCTTGACCTCGGCCACCAGCTCGGTGACCAGGCTGCGCACGCGCTTGACGATCTCGGTCTTGGCGTTCTCGGACTGCACGACCTCCACGGTGCGCGCGCCGAAGCGGTCCAGGCTCTCCTGCTGGCGGAGCGAGGAGCCGTGCAGCCCCTCGAAGATGGCGTTCATCTCGTCCAGCAGGGCCACGGAGGCGCGCTTCTCGGCGTTGAGCTTCTCCTCCATCTCCTGGGTTCCCACGTTGCGCAGGATGAGGGCGTCCAGGTGCTCGACGGCCTGCTGGAAACGGCGGGGGCTGAGGTCCTTGTCCCGGAACAGCAACAGCACCGTGGTCTGGATGTCCGCCTTCTGCTTGGGGGTGAACACGGTGAGGTGCTGCACCAGGTTGCGCACGAAGAGCAGCAGCGAGAGCCAGTCGGGATCGTCGCCGGCCCCGCACTGCTCAAGCAGGGTGCAGACCTCTTTCAGCCGGGGATTGCGGGTGTTGTCGTCGCTCATGGGCGCTCCGTCGCGTTGCTCATCGGGGGGGATGGATCAGCATACCGCATCCCCGCCCGGAACGGAACACCCTGTGAGGCGACTCCCCCGTGAAAAACCGCCCCCAAAATGCAAACGGACCCGGAGCGAGAGGGTTGCTCCAGGTCCGTTTCTCCCGTGGAGGGAGGGGTGGTGCGGTGGGCCGGCGGACGGGTTCCGAGGGGCACGAGGGGTTTATTTTTGAACCCGTCCGCCGAGCCGCGGTTGTTGGGGCACTATTTGGACGCCTTCGGCCCGTTGCCTCAGGCGGATCCTTCCGGGTGGACCAGCCGGTGTTTTCCGGCCTCGCTGCAGACGTAGCGCTCATCGTCCTTTCCGGCCCGATCGGCCTCGGTCTCCCGCGTGGCCCACATGAGCACCACGAGGATGACGAGCAGGGCTCCCCAGATGGCGAACCAGTCCAGGACATTGATCTGGAAGATGTCGGTGGTGATGTCCATGATCCGCCTCCTTGCGCACGTCCCGGCGGGGCCGTACTCCCGTCCGGTTGCCATGATAAAGGCAAGGGCCGTGCCAAACCCGTCGGCTGGCGTTTTAATCATTTTATTTTATGAGGATACCGGGCACGCTCCCCTCCGGAAGACCCTCCGGGCCCGGGGCTGAGACTGTCTCAGAAACAGTTTTGTGTATCATCGTGTGTCACGAGACACAGTCATGATACAAATGCAATGCCGACGCGGGGTTGCGAAAACCGGCTCCGACGCCAGGCGCCCGGCGCAGAGACACCGAACGTGCAACATGCCAAATTTATTTATGAAAATGTCGTGTTTCTAGATATTTTCACGATGTGCCCATTCCGCCCGTGCGCCGCCCCCGGCGACGAGACGGGCGGACGCCGAAAACATGCCCGGCCGATCCGCGGCCATGTGGACAGGACGTTGGGAACGGGCTAACTATGGATACCCATGCGTAGATCAAGCGCCAGCACCCCGCCGGGGCCCAAATCCCGGTCCGCCGGCGTCCGGTCCGGCCTGCAACGCCGCCTGGACGACGTGGAGGCCGGCCTGGCGGCCCTGGCCGCGGGGCAGGGCCGTCCCGAGGACGCCCAGGCCGCCCTGGACCTGCTCCGGGACCTGCGCGACCGGCTGCCCGACCGGCGGCCCCGCCGCCCGGCCGCGGACCAGGACCGGGCCGCGGACCAGCGCTACCGCTCCCTGTTCGACAACGCCAGCGACGCCATCCTCATCGTCGCCCCGGACGGCCGCATCCGGGACGCCAACAAGGCGGCCTGCCAACAGCTGGGCTACGACCGCGCGCACCTGCTGCGCCGGCAGCCCGCCGACCTGACCTCGCCGGAGCTGCGCCCCGCCCTGGGGGGATACCTGCAGACCGTGCTCGGCCAGGGCCAGGCCACCTTCGAGACCCGGTTCCTGACCGCCGCGGGCCGTCGGCTGCCCGGGGAGGTCACGGCCAAGCGCGTCGAGGGCGAATCCGGCCCGGAGATCCTGTGCGTGATCCGGGACACCACCCGGCGCAGCCAGGCCATCGCGGCCATGGAAAGCCAGTACGCCTTCATCCAGACCCTCATGGAGACCGCCCCGGCCCCCATCTTCTTCAAGGACATCGACGGGGCGTACCTGGGCTGCAACCGGGCCTTCGAGGAGCTCATGGGGCTCCCGCGGCACGAGATCGTCGGCCACACCGTGCGCAGCATCGCCCCGCCCGACCTGGCCGCGGAGTACGAGGCCCACGACCGGGAGCTGCTGCTCCACCCCGGCCGCGTGGTCTACGAGACCCGGGTGCTCACCGACAACGGGAGCCGCGAACGCCACGCCCTGGTGAACAAGGCCACCTATCCCGACGCCTCGGGCCAGGTGGCGGGCATCGTGGGCATCATCCTGGACATCACCGAGCACAAGC
>JBFWIY010000056.1:3027-9955 GCA_050255855.1 Desulfovibrionaceae bacterium | reverse complement strand
CCCAGGCCCTGGATGAAGTCCCGCCGCCAGTCGATGATGCGCACCGGCGCGTTTATTTGGCCTCCACCTTCTCCACCCGCCGCTGGTCCAGGTACACGAGCAGGCCCTGGAGCGCGGCGCTTTCGCCCGCGCCCGCCAGGGCCCCGGCCAGGGCGCGCAGGTAGCCGCGCACCTGGCGCGGGTGCTCCGGGCTGGCCCCGCCGGTCTTGAACTCCACCACCAGGCCGCGGCCGCCCGCCAGGTGGAGCAGGTCGGGCCGCCGGGCCTCGCCGTGCTCGTCCATGAGGGGCATCTCGCTGCGCCCCGCGGCCAGGGCGGCGCGCACCTCGGGCACGGACAGGGCGTAGCGGCACAGGCCCTCCAGCTCGGCGGCCGCGGCCGGGCCCTTGGCGGCCAGCAGGGGAAAGTCGCGCAGGGCCAGGCGCACGGCCCGGGCGGAATCGGCGTGGTCGTCGCCGCTGGGGGTCAGCCGCTCCATGGCCCGGTGGGCGGCCTCGCCGCGCATCCGCTCCTCGGCGTGGGCCTCCTCCAGGTGGCGGTAGACGCGCAGCCGGGGCAGCTCCACCCGGCCGGGCAGGGGATCGGGCAGGGCCTCGACGGTCCGGGGGGGGACGTCCGCGGCCCCGGGCCGCACCCCGCGCTCGAACACCGCCGGGGCGGCCGCGCCGTCCTCGTCGTCCGGTCCTGCATCCTCGTCCGCGTCGGGCAGCCCGGGCAGCAGCTCGGGCCGGGCCAGGGCGGCCAGCACGGCGCTCTGCGGGGCGCGCTCCAGCCGGGCCGGGAAAAAGCCGTACAGCTCCTCCCGGGCCCGGGTCCAGGCCACGTAGAGCAGGTTGAGCTGCTCCTGGGCCAGGGCCATGCAGTGCGCGCGCCAGGGCTCGCCCTGGGCCGGGCCCAGGCGCACCAGGAAGCGCCGCCCGGCGTACTCGGCCGCGCCGTAGTCCGGCCCGGCGGTGAGCGCCCAGTGGTGGAAGGGCACGATGGCCACGGGAAACTCCAGGCCCTTGGCCTTGTGGATGGTCAGGATGCGCACGGCGTCCACGTTCTCGGGCAAGGGGACCTTTTCCTCGTGGCCGCGCCGTCGCCAGAAGTCCAGAAAGGCGGTGAGGGACCCCAGCCCGCGCTCCCCGGCCTGGTGCACCACCTCGTAGAAGCGGCGCAGGTAGAGCTCGGCGTCCGGGTTGCGCTCCATGACCGTGAAGAGCGCCGCGGCCCGGCGCAGCAGGTCGTAGGGCGCGGTGCAGTCGGCGTTGCCCATGAGCGGGGCCAGGAACCGGGTCCAGATCTCGGGAAAGTCCTCGCGCAGCCGCCGCCAGCGCCGCCGCTCCGGCCGGGCGGCCAGCCAGTCCAGCACGGCCGCGCGGTCGAGCCCCGTGGCCCCCAGGAAGACCTCCTGGCCCAGCAGGACCTCGGTGAGGGCCAGGTCGTCCTCCGGGGCGTCCAGCCAGGCGAGCAGGGCGGTGAGTTGGCGCACCACCGGGTGGCGGGCCAGCTGGAGGCTGTTCTCGGTGATGACCGGCACCCCGGCCCCCAGCAGCCGCTCGCACACCAGGTCGGCGTGGCGGCCGCTGCGCACCAGCACGGCCAGGTCCCCGTAGGGCCGCCGCGGGGCCAGCTCCTGCGTGACCAGCCGCTCCAGCGCGTCCAGGGTGTCGGCCTCCAGGTCGGCCACCCGGCCGCCGGGCAGCCGGGTCAGGCGCACGTAGCCGATCCCGTCGTTTCCGCCGTCTTTTCTGCCGTTCTTGCCCCCGTCCTCGCCCCCGTCCTTTTGTTTCGGCGGCGGGGCCTGGCGGGCGTCGGCAAAGGCCGCGGCCAGGGCGGCGCGCCAGTGGGCCAGCTCCCCGATCCCGGCCCCGGCGAGCAGCTCCCCGGCCAGGGCGTCGGCCACGGCGGGGTCGGCCAGGCGTTCGAAAAATCCGTTGTTGAACTCGCGCACCGCGGCCCGGCTGCGCCAGTTGCTTTCCAGGGGGCGGCGGGCCGCCTCGGCCAGCTCGGCCAGTCCGGACTGCCCGGCCACGGCGTCGAAGAGCGTGGCGTCGCCCCCGCGCCAGCCGTAGATGGCCTGCTTCACGTCGCCCACGTAGAACAGGCTGCCGCCCTTGCTCAGGCACTCCTCGGCCAGCGGGGTCATGGCCGCCCACTGGTCGCGCGAGGTGTCCTGGAACTCGTCCACCAGCATGTGGTGCAGGCGTCCGCCCAGGCGGCAATAGGCGTCGGGCACGCCGTTCTCGCCGTCCAGGGCGGCCAGCACCCGGCCGGGCAGCTCGGCGCTGGGCAGCACCCCGCGCCGCGCGCCCGCCTCGGCCAAATGGCGGCGCAGCCGCCGGGCCAGGTCCACGGCCGGGGCCAGCACAAAGGCCTGGAAGAGCACGGCGTGGGCCGCGGCGAAGGCGGCGTGGTCGTGCTTGAGTTTGGCGTACAGGGCCTCGGCCCGGTCCGGCACCCGGTCCTTGTCCTTCTTCTTCACGCAGTCCGCCAGGCCCGGCTTGGCGATGAAGGCCGAGTCCGGCGCGGGCTCGAAGGGCCCGGCGGCCTCGATCTTGTCCAGAAACTTGAGGAACAGGCTCATGACGTCCAGCCCGTCCAGGGCGGCGCGCAGCTCGCGCCCGGTGCGGCGCATGGCCTCGCAGGGGGCGTTGAGCAGGGCCGCGATCTCGCGCTGGTCCGTGCACACGTCCATGTCCCGGGCCAGGACCTCGGCCAGCTCGGCCAGGCGCTTGCGCACCGCGTCCATGATCCAGAACCCGCCCTTGCGTTCGGCCTCCACCACGGTGCGCAGGGTGTCCTCGAAGGCGCGCAGGGCCCCGGCGTCCCCGGCCTCGCACTGGGCCAGGAAGGCGTCCAGGGCCTCGTCCATGAGCTCGGAGTCGTCGAACCCGAGTTCGAAGTCCGGGGGCAGCCCGGCCTCCAGGGCGAAGCAGGTGAGCAGCAGGTTGAGCAGGCTGTCGATGGTGCGCACGTTGAGCCGGGCGTACCGGGCCAGGATGCGCTCCAGCATGGCCTCGGCCCGCTCGGGCTCCCAGGGGGCGTCGGCCATCTCCGGCACGTCGTGGCCCAGGGCCCGGGCCTTGAGCGCCCCCACCAGCCGGGACTTCATCTCCGCCGCAGCCTTGTTGGTGAAGGTCACGGCCAGGATCTCGGGCCAGGCGTAGGCGGCCGGGGCCGCGCCGCGGCAGGCCGGGGCCGTGTCCTCGCCCCCGGCCCCGGAGAGCAGGGCCAGGAAGCGCCGGGTCAGGGCGAAGGTCTTGCCGGACCCGGCCGAGGCCTTGACCTGGATGAGTCGGGGATGTTTCATGTGCCGACGGTTGTACCCTTGGCGGCGAGGCCGTGTAAAGGCGGGGAGGGCAGGGCATGGCGGACACGGCGGATATGGGATCGAGTCTGCGCCTGGGCGCGGAGCAGGACGGGGCGCGGCTGGACGCGGCCCTGGCTGCGCTCTGCCCGGGTCTGGGCCTGCGCGGGCGGCGGCGGCTCATCGAGTCCGGCCGGGTGCTGGTGGACGGCCGCCCGGCCCGGCCCGGCCTGCGCGTGCGCGCCGGGCAGGAGCTGGCCCTGCGCCCCGAACCCATGCCCGATTCCGTCTCCGAATCGGCCCCCGAATTTGGCCCCGATTCCGTCCCAATCCCGGGCCTGCGCGTGGTCTGCGAGGTCGACGGCCTGGCCGCCGTGTACAAGCCCGCCGGGCTGCACTCCGCGGCCCTGGCCGGGGGCGGCGGCGCGAGCGCCGAGGCCGGCCTGGCCGCGCTGTTTCCCGGCCGAAGCCCGCGCCTGCTCAACCGCCTGGACCGGGACACCTCGGGCCTGCTCCTGGCGGCGCTCACCCCCGACGCGGCCGCGCGCTGGCGGGCGGCCGAGGACGCCGGGGCCGTGGAGAAGACCTATCTGGCCGTGGCGGCCGGGGACGTCTCCGGCCCCCTGGCGCTGAACCGCCGCCTGGACACCGCGGACCGCAAGCGCACCCGGGTGCTGGCCGAGGCCGACCCGGACCCGCTGCGCCGCACCCTGGTGCGTCCCTTGGTCCGGTCTCTGACGCATCCGCCCGAGGCGGGCGTCACGGTGCTGGAAGTGGTGATCTTCAAGGGCGCGCGGCACCAGATCCGCGCCCAGCTGGCCGCGGCCGGGCATCCGCTCCTGGGCGACGCCCTGTACGGCGGTCCCCCGGCCCCCCGGCTCTTTCTGCACCACGGGCGGGCGCGCCTGCCCGGGTTCGCGGCCGAGGCCCGGCCCGATCCCGCGGCCGACGCCTGGCCCGCGCGCTACTGGTCGGCCTTCGGCGGCTCGCCCGTGGGCGAGTAGTCCTTGACGCAGACCTTGTCCCGCCCGGCCTCCTTGCAGGCGTACATGGCCTGGTCGGCCAGGTCCACCTGGCGGGCCAGGTGCACGTCCGGGTCGTCCACCAGCACCCCGCCCACGGAGATGGTGACGCGCAGCCGGGCGGTTCCGATCTCCAGCCAGGAGGCCGAGGTCAGGGCGCGCAGCCGGTTGCCCACGATGTGCAGGGTGGGCAGGTCCACGTTGGGCAGCACGGCCAGGAACTCCTCGCCCCCCCAGCGGCACAGCTCGTCCACCCCGCGCAGCACCCCGGCCAGGGTGCGGGCCACCATGCGCAGCACCTCGTCGCCGCTGGCGTGGCCGAAGGTGTCGTTGATGCGTTTGAAGTGGTCGATGTCGATGAACAGCAGGCCGAAGGGGACGCCGCTCTCCTTGAGGGCGGCGTGGTGGCGGGCCAGGGCGGCCTCGGCCAGGGCGCGGTTGCCCAGGCCGGTGAGCTGGTCGCGGTAGACCTGCTGGCGCAGGTCCTCGATCTCCTCCAGGATGCCCAGGCGGCCGCTTATGGGGCCGAAGAGCTCCACGGCCCCGGCGATGCGGCCCTCGGCGTCGCGCACCGGCGAGACGCGCACGAACACGGGCACCCGGTGCCCCTTCTTGTGGTGCAGGTAGACCTCGGCCTCGCGCACCTTGCCGTCCGTCAGGGTCCGGGAGAGGGGACAGCCCACGAGGCAGAGCTGGCGGGCCTCGTCGTCCACGTGGCGGAGCAGGTTCTCCCCGCAGCGGTGGCCCACCACCTCCTCGCGCATGAAGCCCGTGATGCGCTCGGCGGCCTTGTTCCAGAACAGGATGGTGCGGCTGGTGTCGACGAAATAGACGGCGTCGTGGAGGTTGTCCACGAGCTTGCGGTAGAATTCCTTGTCCAGGCGCGACTCGATGTCCTGGATCGGGCGTCGTCGGTCCGGCATGGCTCCCCCCTCCCGGAGCCCGGCCTGCGCCGCGGGATCAGCTTCCCAGCAGCGCGCGGGCGAAATCGCGGCCGTCGAAGGGCCGCAGGTCCTCCATCTTCTCCCCCAGCCCCACGAAGGTGATGGGCAGATTGAACTGCAGGGCCACGGCCACCATGACCCCGCCCTTGGCCGTGCCGTCGAGCTTGGTGAGGATGATCTCGTCCACGCCCACGGCCTCGTTGAAGAGCTTGGTCTGGGAGAGCGCGTTCTGGCCGGTGGTGGCGTCCAGCACCAGCACGCTGCGGTGCGGCGCGCCGGGGTGTTTCTTGCCCAGCACGCGCTTGATCTTCTCCAGCTCTTCCATGAGGTTGGCCTTGGTGTGCAGGCGGCCCGCCGTGTCCAGCAGCAGCAGGTCGTAGTGCTCGTTCACGGCCTTGTCCATGGCCTCGAAGGCCACGGCCGCCGGGTCGGCGTTCTCGCCCTTGGCGTGGAAGTCCGCGTCCACGCGCCCGGCCCAGATGCCCAGCTGCTCGATGGCCGCGGCGCGGAAGGTGTCGCCCGCGGCGATGAGCACCTTCTTGCCCTGCATCCGGGCCCGGTACGCCAGCTTGGCGATGGTGGTGGTCTTGCCCGCGCCGTTCACGCCGATCATCATCACCACCTCGGGCGGGTTCACGGCGGAGATGCGCTTGCGCGGCTTGAAGATCTCGTTCAGCTCCTCGCCCAGCAGCTCCTTGAACCGTTCGGGCCCGGCCTGGGCCTTGCGGGCCCGGTCGCGCAGGCGCTTCACCAGCTCCACCGTGGCCTCGTAGCCCACGTCGGCGGTGATGAGGATCTCCTCCAGCTCCTCCCAGAAGGCGTCGTCCAGGGCGCTGGACCCCGAGACCAGGGCGTCGATGCGCCCGACGATCTGTTCCTTGGTCTTGGCCAGCGAGGTGGAGAGCTTGAGGAACAGCCGGTCGCGCTCGTCCTCCTCGTCCTCCAGCTCCAGGGCCAGGGCCAGGCGGTACTGGAGTTCGCTGCGGAACTCCTCCACGCGCCGGTAGCCCATGTCCTTGAGCCAGGCGCGGAAGCGGTTCAGGAAATCGTCGATCTCGGCCGCGGGCGCGTCCAGGGCGCGCAGCAGGATGCCCAGCCGGGTCCACAGGCCGTCGTCGGCCGTCTTCACCCCGTCCAGCACCACGCCCAGCCAGGCGGAGAGCCGCGGCTCGGCCTGGCGCAGGGCCAGGGTCAGGCGCTGCTCCAGCTCGGCGTCGGGCGCGGCGGGGGCGGCGGGGACGGACACGGGCGCGGACAGGGGCTCGGCGATGGGCGCTGACGGCGATTCGGATAGAGGCGCGGTTATGGCGTCGGCGGCCTCGGGGCTCCGGGCTGCGTCGCCGCCTTTGAAGATGGTCTTCAGCTTGGAAAAAAATCCCATGATTCCCCCAGGTGGTCGTCGTGACTGCCCATGTACCGCACCCGTCCCGTGGAGGCAACCATGCAGAGCTTCGGGCAGGGCTTCGGGCCGGGCTTCGGCCAGGGTTTCAGACAGAGACGGAAGGGCGGCGGGGCGGCCCTCGCCCCCTGGTTGCCCGCGCCCCGGGGAACGGCTATCAAGGCCCTCATGAACACGTTGCGCGTCATCGAGGCCCTGGGGAGCGACGCCCCCCGGCAGGCCGTCCGCGTCCAGGGCTGGGTCCGCTCCCGCCGCGACCTCAAGGGCTTCT
>JBFWIY010000056.1:0-2927 GCA_050255855.1 Desulfovibrionaceae bacterium | reverse complement strand
CGGGGAACGGCTATCAAGGCCCTCATGAACACGTTGCGCGTCATCGAGGCCCTGGGGAGCGACGCCCCCCGGCAGGCCGTCCGCGTCCAGGGCTGGGTCCGCTCCCGCCGCGACCTCAAGGGCTTCTCCTTCCTGGAGATCAACGACGGCTCCTGCCTGGCCGGACTCCAGGCCGTGGTGGACCACGCCCCGGAGCGCATGGCCGACATCGAGGCCGCGGGCACCGGGGCCTGCGTGGCCCTCACCGGCGACCTGGTGCCCAGCCAGGGCAAGGGTCAGGCCTGGGAGCTGCGCGTGGCCTCGCTGACCCTCCTCGGCCCGGCCGACCCCGAGGCCTACCCCCTGCAGAAGAAGCGCCACAGCGACGAGTTCCTGCGCACCATCGCCCACCTGCGGCCGCGCACCAACAAGTACGCCGCCATGCTGCGCCTGCGCAGCGAGCTCTCTCTGGCCGTGCACGACTTTTTCCGCGCCCGCGGCTTCTTCTGGGTCCACACCCCCATCCTCACCGGGTCCGACTGCGAGGGCGCGGGCGAGATGTTCCGCGTCACCAGCCTGCCCCCGGGCGTCTCCGACCCGGACCAGGACTTCTTCGGCCGCCCGGCCCAGCTCACGGTCTCCGGCCAGCTGGAGGCCGAGCTCCTGGCCACGGGCCTGGGCCGGGTCTACACCTTCGGCCCCACATTCCGGGCCGAGAACTCCAACACCCCGCGCCACGCCGCCGAGTTCTGGATGGTGGAGCCGGAGATGGCCTTCTTCGACCTGGCCGCCTCCATGGACCTCGCCGAGGCCCTGCTCAAGCACCTGGTGGCCCACGCCCTGGACCGTTGCGCCGCGGACCTCTCCCTCTTCACCCGCTTCGTGGACACGGACCTGGCCGCCCGGCTGGAGACCCTGGTGCGCGAGCCCTTTGCGCGCCTGCCCTACCGCGAGGCCATGGACATCCTGACGCGCAGCGGCCGGACCTTCGAGTACCCCGTGGGCTTCGGCTGCGACATGCAGACCGAGCACGAGCGCTACCTGGCCGAGGAGCACGTGGGCCGGCCGGTCATCTGCTACGACTACCCGGCCTCGCTCAAACCATTTTATATGCGCCTCAACGACGACGGCGAGACCGTGGCCGCCATGGACGTGCTCACCCCGCGCGTGGGCGAGGTGGTGGGCGGGTCCCAGCGCGAGGAGCGCCTGGACGTGCTCACCGCGCGCATGCGGGTCATGCACCTGCCCGAGAGCGAGTACTGGTGGTACCTGGACACCCGCCGTTTCGGCTCCGCCCCGCACTCGGGCTTCGGCCTGGGCCTGGAGCGCGCCCTCATGCTGGTCACCGGCGTCACCAACATCCGCGACGTCATCGCCTTCCCGCGCACCCCGCGGCATCTGGAGTTTTAGGGCGGGGACGAGGCGAACCGGGGGAAGGGCGAACCCCCTTTTGAGGAAGGGTCTCGACTAGCTGAGAGGACGTTCTCGGCACATCTTCAACAGGACCTGGTAGAGATCGAGGTGCCGGTTGTTGAAGCGGAACTCGCATTCCTTGAGGTGCAGATAGAAGGTCTTCTGGGGCACCCCGTGGAACTTGAGCAACCGCCGTTTCGCATAGGACCAGAAGGATTCGATGCCGTTGATGTGGGCGGCTCCCCGGGCGAACTCGCCCTTGCAGTGCCGGATGCGGATATGCTTCTGGTACCCGAGGTCCACCAACCCATCATAGCACCCGTAACCATCAGAGTGAACCACGCTTTCACGGCTGACTTTTCCTTGAATGATCGACTGGATAAGCTCTCTGGCGCAATGCGGGACGATGCGGGTGTAGACCCGAGAGTTTCGCTCAAGAATCCCAAAAACAATGGTCTTTTTTCCTGCTCCTCTCCCGGGTAGACCACGAACCCTTTTAGGTCCGAAATATGACTCGTCTACCTCCACCTGACCTGCCAAGGGGGAGTACAACTCACATTGTTCAGCAATCCTGAGCCTGAACAGCATCCAATGACGGTTGATGGTGTTGCGGTTGAGGTGCGTCATCGCCGCAGCCTGATAGGCGTTCAGGTCGAGGGCGAAACACCGCACCAGCTCCCGAAACTTGCCCTCGGAAATTCGCGAACGGACAGAATACTTGTTTGTTGGCTTCATGGCTAGCTTCCTACCACCTCGCGTGGTGCTCAGCTAGTCGAGACCCTTGAGGAAAGGGGGTTCGCCCTTCCCCCGGACCCCCATCCCACTCCCCCAAACCTTTTTAATGGGGGGGGAGGTTGGGGCGGAAGCGGGATGTGGGGCCCGCGCCCGGCGCGCAGGCCACGGGCGACAGGAACCGTTCTCCCATGAAATCCGCGCCGCCGCGCGCCAGGCGCGCCGGGCAAGGCCGGGCGCGGGGTTGGTCCCGGACGGCGTGCGTCGGGACAAGGCGAAGTCCGATCCGCCGTCCCGCGCGCCGCCCGCCCGGAATCCGCCCCGCCGGAAGGGCAGGGGGGACTTTGTCTCTGTTTCCCCTCCCTCATCCCCCATCCCTCATCCCACGTCCCGCGTGCCTCCTGCCGCCTCCGTCTCCTCCAGCCCCGCCGTCCGGGCCCCTCGGCCTTTGCCCGCCCGTCACCCGGTCCAAGCCCCTGTCGGCCCACCATCCACCCCGCCCACCGGCCTCTCTGGTCGGCCCGTTCCCCCTCGGCCCGCTGTCCCCCCTGGCTCCCATCGCGTCCCCGCCATGCCCCTCCCAATCCCCCCTCCCGTCCTTCCCCGCCTCGCCCTCCAGTCCCTCCAACCCGGCCCCCCTCGTCCCCTTGGCCCCCCGCCGTCCCCCCGGCATCTCCTGCCGCCGGAGCCCCTCCAGCCCCTCGCCCTCCTTCCGTCCCCCCCCTCCCGCCCTGGTCCCAGGCGGAAAAACCCGTAGGGGGAGGGTGAAAATCGCGAAATTATTCTTATTGTAATTCGGTGTG
>JBFWIY010000055.1:2678-10002 GCA_050255855.1 Desulfovibrionaceae bacterium | reverse complement strand
CACCGTGGCCCGGGCCGGGACAGACAGCTCGGCCGCGGTGCAGGGCAGGGCGCTCATGCAGGACGTGCTGCTGAGATCCCAGCTGGATGACAAGTCCTTTTTCGGCGACATCCTCTCCAGCCTGGGCGGGGCGGGCGGGGCGGGCCTGCGCGTGGCCCTGGCCGTGCCCATCACCGGCAAGTACGCGGAGATCGGCCAGAAGATCGCCCGGGGCGCGGGCGCGGCCCAGTGGCAGCTGGCCGCCTCGGGCCTGGACCTGGAGATCCGCGTGGTGAACACCGACGCCGACGGCTGGGTGGGCCGGCTGGCCGCCCTGCCCGGCGAGTGGAGCGTGGTGGGCGGGCCGCTCACGGTGGAGGGCTTCAAGGCC
Source organism: Desulfovibrionaceae bacterium (assembly GCA_050255855.1). Classification (GTDB taxonomy): domain Bacteria; phylum Desulfobacterota; class Desulfovibrionia; order Desulfovibrionales; family Desulfovibrionaceae. The sequence goes on along the minus strand of JBFWIY010000055.1, from coordinate 9,632 downwards.
ATGGCCGACGCCGGGGTCCTGAAGCGCCGCGCCGTGTTCAGCTTCCTGCCCGGCCTGGGCGAGTTCGCCGAGGGCCGCGACGCCTGGCGCTTCTTCTCCAGCCGCGAGGACGAGGTCCGCGCCCTGCTGGACCTGTGCATCCACCGCCTGGGCATCACCCGTTTCGGCGTGCTGGCCCCGGAGGAGGACTTCGGCTCCCGCATGCGCGACATCTTCACCCGCCTGGCCATGCAGGAGGGCGGCAGCATCACCGGCTCGGCCACCTATCCCCCGGGCGAGCACACCGAGTGGGCCCGGCGCGTGGCCCGGGTGCTGGGGGTGCCCGCCGCCATCGACAAGCACGCCCTCACCCCGGAGCCGCGCTTCGGCGCGGTGTTCCTGCCCGACGGCTGGAACCAGGCCCAGCTCCTGGTGCCCAACTTCTTCTACTACGACGCCGCGGACATGGTGTACCTGGGCCCCAACCTCTGGAGCCGCTCCCTGGACCAGGTGGGCGAGGCGGAGCGCAACTATTTCCGGCTGGCGGTCTGTCCCGGGGCGTGGTGGCCCGAGACCTCCGGGGCCGAGGCCCTGCAGGCCGAGCTGGACGCCCAGGGCCTGGGCGCGGCCGACTACTGGGTGGCCCTGGGCTACGACTTCACGCGCATGGCCTCGGTGCTCGGGCCCCTGCCCGGCGCGCCCGCGGCGGACGAGGTGAACCATCGTCTGGCCCGGGTGGCCTCCATGACCTTTTCCATGGCCCCGGTGAGCTACACCGCCGACGGCGTGGCCATGCAGCGGCAGTACCTCTTCGCCCCGGGGAGCGACGGCAAGCGTCTGGCCGATCCCGAGGAGCTGCGCCGGGGCGTGGAGCACGCCCGGAACCTGCGCCAGAACCGCCAGGAACAGATGAAGAAGACCCGGCCGTGACGGCCGAGGAGCGTGGTATGAAGATTCCCCCCCAGGAAGTGGCCCGCGTGGCCCGGCTGGCCCGGCTCGAAGTGGCCGAGGACAAGCTTGCGCAATTCGCCGCCCAGCTGGGCGACATTCTCAGCTACATGGACAAGCTCGGCGAGGTGGACACCGCCGGGGTGGCGCCCATGTACACCCCGGTGGCCCACACCACGGTGCTGCGGCCCGACGAGGTGCGGCGCGAGTACGACCGCGCCGAGGTCCTGGGCAACTCGCCCGAGCCCGACGAGGCCTTTTTCGTGGTGCCCCGCATCGTCTAGGCGCGTGGCCCGGTTCGCCGCCGGGCCCACCGGCCAACCTCTCCAACCCCGCGGACCCATTCCATGACCCAGCTCATCGACCTGACCCTTTCCGAACTGCGCGCCGCCCTGGCGCGCGGGGAGACCACCGCCCGGGAGGCCACCGCCGCCTGCCTGGCGCGCATGGACGCCACCGAGCCCGCCGTGCGGGCCCTGCTGCTCAACCGGGGCGACGAGGCCCTGGCCGAGGCCGCGGCCCTGGACGCCGCGGGCCCCGACCCCGAGAAGCCCCTGTGGGGCGTGCCCGTGGTGCTCAAGGACGTGCTCACCACGCGCGGGGTGCGCACCACCTGCGCCTCGAAGATCCTGGAGAATTTCGTCCCGTTCTACGACGCCACGGCCTGGGCCAAGCTCAAGGCCGCCGGGGCCGTGCTGCTGGGCAAGGCCAACATGGACGAGTTCGCCATGGGCTCCACCACGGAGAATTCGGCCTTCCACCCCACCCACAACCCCTGGGACCCCACCCGCGTGCCGGGCGGCTCCAGCGGCGGGTCCGGGGCCTCGGTGGCGGCCCGCCAGTGCTTCGCCGCCCTGGGCACGGACACCGGCGGCTCCATCCGCCTGCCCGCCAGCTTCTGCGGCACGGTGGGGCTCAAGCCCAGCTACGGCCGGGTCTCGCGCTTCGGCATGGTGGCCTACGGCTCGTCCCTGGACCAGATCGGCCCGCTCACCCGCAGCGTGGAGGACGCGGCCCGGGTGCTCCAGGTCATCGCCGGGCACGACGAGCGCGACTCCACCTCGGTGAACGTCCCCACGCCCGACTACCTGGCCGCCCTGGCCGCGCAACGGGATCTCAAGGGCGTGCGCATCGGCCTGCCCGAGGAGTATTGGGGCGAGGGCCTGGACCCCGAGGTGGCCGAGGCCTGCCGGGCGGCCATCGCCACGGCCGAGTCCCTGGGCGCGACCACGGTGCCGGTGAAGCTGGCCATGACCGAGTACGCCATCGCCACCTACTATATCATCGCCATGGCCGAGGCGAGCTCCAACCTGGCCCGGTTCGACGGGGTGCGCTACGGCTACCGGGACCACGAGGCCCACGAGCTCATCGAGATGTACGTGAAGAGCCGCACCAAGGGCTTCGGCGAGGAGGTCCAGCGGCGCATCATCATCGGCACCTACGTGCTCTCGGCGGGATATTACGACGCCTACTACCGCAAGGCCTCCCAGGTGCGCCGCCTGCTGCGCCGGGACTTCGAGACCGCGTTTTCCGCCTGCGACCTCATCGCCGGGCCGGTCTGCCCGGTGACGGCCTTCCGCGTGGGCGACATGGTGGACCCGTTGCAGATGTACCTCATGGACATCTTCACCATCTCCGCCAACCTGGCGGGCCTGCCCGCCATGAGCCTGCCCGTGGGGCTGGGCTCGGCCAGCGGCATGCCCGTGGGGCTCCAGCTCATGGCCCCGGCCTTTGCCGAGGACCGGCTCCTGGCCGCCGCCGGGGCGCTGGAGTCCGGCCTGCCCCGGCTGCCGCGGCCCGCGGGCCTGGAGTAGCCCCGGAGGGCGCATGAAGCCCGCGCGCGACGTGGCCGTGGCCGTGAGCGGCGGCGTGGACAGCCTCTACGCCCTGGCCGTGCTGGCCGAGCGCGACGAGGCGCTGGTGGCGGTGCACGGCCGGTTCCACGACGCGGGGCCCAAGGCCGAGGCCGAGACCGAAGCCGAGATCGGGGCCCTGGCCGCGGCCTGCGCCCGGCTGGGCGTGCCCTTCGAGCTGCTGGACCTGCGCGCCGAGTTCGAGCGCCTGGTGGTGGCCCCCTTCGTGGCCGCCTGGCGGCGGGGCGAGACCCCCAACCCCTGTTCCCTGTGCAACCCGGCCATGAAGTTCGGCCTGCTCTTCGACCGCGCCGCGGCCCTGGGGGCGGTGCGCCTGGCCACGGGCCACTACGCCCGGCTGGAGCCCGACGCCGAGGGCCTGGGCCGCCTGCGCCGCGGGGCGGACCCGGCCAAGGACCAGAGCTACTTCCTGGCCCTGGTCCCGGTGGAGCGCCTGGCCCGGGCGGTGTTTCCCCTGGGCGAGCGCCGCAAGGCCGAGGTGCCGGGGCTGCTGGCCGAGCGCGGCCTGGCCGCGCCGGTGCGTCCGGAGAGCCAGGAGATCTGTTTCGTGCCCGACGCCGACTACCAGGGGTTTCTGGAGGCGCGGGGCGCGGTGCTGCCCGGGCCCGGGGCGGTGGTGCGCGCCGACGGCCGCGTGGTGGGCGAACACCAGGGCCTGTGGCGCTACACCGAGGGCCAGCGGCGCGGCCTGGGCGGCGGCCACATGGAGCCCATGTACGTGCTGGGCAAGGACCTGCCGGGCAACCGGCTGGTGGTGGGGCCGCGGCCGGAGCTGGACGTGGCCGGGTTCCCGGCCGGGCGGCTCAACGCGCTGATCCCCCTGCGGCGCTGGCCCGGGACCGTGCTGGTGCAGACCCGCTACCGCCAGGGGCCCGCGCCCGCCCGGGTGGAGCGGCGCGGCGGCGGGCTGGTGGTGCGCTTCGAGACCCCGCAGGAGCGTCCGGCCCCGGGCCAGGCCGCGGTGTTCTACGAGCCCGACGGCCGGGTGCTGGGCGGAGCCCTGGTGGAGGCGGGCCCAGTGGAGGCGGCGGAGACGGGCGCTCCCGAGGGCCCGGGGGAGGCGGTTTCGTGAATCTTTCCGGCCGACGTTTCGTGACGGCCACCCTGGGCTGCAAGATCAACCAGTACGAGACCCAGGCCCTGGCCGAGGCCTGGCAGGCCGCCGGGGCCATGCTCGTGGCCGAAGCCGACGCCACGGGCGGGGCCGGGCCGGACCTGGTCCTGGTCAACGCCTGCGCCGTCACGGCCAAGGCCGTGGCCGACGCCCGCAACCTGATCCGCAAGCTGCACCGCGCCCACCCCGGGGCGGAGATCGTGGTCACGGGCTGCGCGGCCCAGGTGGCGGCGGACGAGCTGCGCGGCCTGCCCGGCGTGGCCCGGCTGGTGCCCCAGCAGGCCAAGCGCGAGCTCCTGCCCGAAGGCGGGGAGCTGGCCATCCGCGCCTTTCCGCGCGCCCGGGCCGTGCTGCGCGTGCAGGACGGCTGCTCCCACGGCTGCACCTACTGCATCGTGCCCCTGGCCCGGGGCCGGAGCGTCAGCCGCCCGGCGGACGAGGTCCTGGCCGAGGCCCGGCGGCTGCTGGCCAGCGGCCACCGCGAGCTGGTGGTGAGCGGGGTGAACCTGCGCCAGTGGGGGCGCGAGCTGCCCGGCGCTCCGGACTTCTGGGACCTGCTGGCCCGGCTGGACGCCGAGCTGGCCCCGGAGTGGGCGGGCCGGGCCCGGCTGCGCCTCAGCTCCCTGGAGCCCGCCCAGCTCGGGCCCAAGGCCCTGGAGGTCATGGCGGCCGCCCGGCTGCTCTGCCCGCACCTGCATCTGTCGTTGCAGAGCGGCAGCCCGGCGGTGCTGCGCGGCATGGGCCGGGCCCACTACGCCCCGGCGGACGTGCTCGGGTTCCTGGACCGGCTGGGCTCGGTCTGGCCGCTCTTCGGCCTGGGGGCGGACCTGCTGGTGGGCTTTCCGGGCGAGACCGAGGCCCAGTTCGAGGAGACCGTGGCCTTTTGCCGGGACCTGCCCCTTTCCTATGCCCATGTTTTCCCGTATTCTATCCGTCCGGGGACCCGGGCGGCCGGGATGCCGGACCAGGTGGCCCCCCCGGAGAAGAAGCGCCGCGCCGCGCGGCTGCGCGGCCTGGCCGCCCGGCGGCGGCAGGCCTTCGCCCAGCGCCTGGCCGGGCTGGCCGAGCTGGAGGTGGCCGTGCAGGACGCGGGCGGCGCGGGCGTGAGCCAGTACTACGCGGCCTGCCGCCTGGCCCCCGGGGGCTGGACCCCGGGCGGACTGGTGCGGGCCCGGCCCGAGGGCCTGGCCGACGGCCTCGTGCTCTGCCGGATGGCGGGGCCGGGCAAGGGCGGGGACGAGGGCGAGGACGGCCGGCCGTGAGCCGCCCGCGCGAACCCGAGCCCGGGCTGCGGCTGGTCTCGGCCCTGCTGCGCGCCGGGGACCCGGACGGGCTTTGGCCCGGCCTGGTGGCCCGCATGCAGGCCCTGTGGGGCCCGGTGGAGCGCGTGGGCGCGGACCTGCCCTTTGACCGCACGGACTTCTACCGGGCGGAGATGGGCGGCCCCCTGGTGCGGCGCGTGGCGGCCTTTGCCGAGCTGGCCCCCCTGGACGGCCTGGTGGAGGCCAAGCTGGCCTGTCTGGCCCTGGAGGACGGGCTTCGCCGTCCGGACGGCGGCCGCCGGGTGAACCTGGACCCCGGCCTGGTGACGCCGGAGCGCCTGGTGCTGGCCACGTGCAAGAATTTCACCCATCGCGTCTACCTGGGACGCCGGGTGTGGGCGGATTTGACCCTGGTTTACACCGGGGGGGACTGGATGGTGCTGCCCTGGACCTTTCCGGACTACGCGGCCGGGCCGCTGCGCGAGGAAATCACCGTCCTGCGGGCCCTGTGCCTGGACAAGCTGCGCAGGCTGCGGATAACAACAAGCCATCAACCCGAGGAGACCCCATGCCCCTGAGCATGACCGGATACGGCCGGTTCGAGACCACGGAACCCGGCTTCAGCCACGTCTGGGAGATCAAGAGCGTCAACGGCCGGTTCCTGGACGTGAAGTGGCGGCTGCCCGCGGCCCTGCGCGCCAGCGAGACCCGCTGGGAGCGCCTGCTGCGCGAGCGCGCCGCCCGCGGCCGGGTGGACGTCAGCCTGGACCTCAACGTGGAGGACCCCAAGCTCCTGGGCGTGAAGCTCAACCGGGCCGTGACCCTGGCCATGCTCTCCGAGCTGGAGGCCCTGGCCGAGGAGAAGTACCACCTCACCTACACCCCGGACTTCAACCGGCTGCTCAACGTGCCCAGCCTGTGGCGCGACGAGTCGGGCGAGCCGGACAAGGGCCTGGTGGCCAGCCTGGACGCCGGGCTGAAACGCGCCCTGGAGGACTGGAACGCCTCCCGCGCCGTGGAGGGGGCCAACACCGCCCGCGACCTGGGCGAGCGCCTGGCCGTGCTGAACGGCCTGGCCGGGGACATCGCCGCCCGGGTGCCCGGCGTGGTGGACGAGAAGAAGCGCGCCCTGGTGGAGCGCATCCGCGAGAGCCTGGCCGCGGCCGACGCCGCCTTCAGCGAGGACCGCATGCTCCAGGAGGTGGCCGTGCTGGCCGACCGCCTGGACGTCAACGAGGAGCTCACCCGGCTCACCGAGCACCTGCGCCGCCTGGCCGAGGTGACGGCCCAGGCGGGCGAGGTGGGCAAGCGCCTGGATTTCCTGCTCCAGGAGGCCTTCCGCGAGATCAACACCTGCGGCAACAAGTGTCAGGACGCCGCCGTGAGCGCCCTGGTGGTGGAGTTCAAGGCCGAGCTGGAGAAGTGCCGCGAGCAGGTGCAAAACATCGAGTAGGGCATGAAACAGAAACTGCTGAACATCGGCTTCGGCAACTTCGTGGTCTCCGCCCGGGTGGTGGCCATCGTGAACCCCACCTCCTCGCCCATGCGCCGCCTGCGCGAGGATGCGCGCCAGGAGGGGCGGCTCATCGACGCCACCCAGGGCCGCAAGACCCGCGCCATCGTGGTCACGGACTCCAACCACGTGGTGCTCTCGGCCATCCAGGCCGAGACCGTGGGCCAGCGCTTCCTGGCCGAGGAGGGCGGCGATGAGTAGGGAGCGCCTCGGCCTGGCGCTGGTGGTCTGCGGGCCCAGCGGCGTGGGCAAGGGCACGCTGCT
>JBFWIY010000055.1:0-2578 GCA_050255855.1 Desulfovibrionaceae bacterium | reverse complement strand
GCTGCCCGGGGAGGAATCATGACGCCGCAACTCATCATCGCCCTGGACACCCCGGACCTGGCCCCGGCCCTGGGGCTGGCCCACCGCCTCTCCGGCCTGGACTGCTGGTTCAAGGTGGGGCTGGAGCTCTTCTGCGCCCAGGGCACCCGCGCCCTCATCACCCTCAAGGAGCGCGGGCACCGCGTGTTTCTGGACCTGAAATACTTCGACATCCCCAACACCGTGCGCGGGGCCGTGGCCAGCGCCACGCGCCTGGGCGCGGACATGCTCACCCTGCACCTCCTGGGCGGGCAGCGCATGGCCGAGGCGGCGCGCGAGGGCCGCGAGGCCGCCGCCGGGCCCGGGGCCACCGGGCCGCTGCTCATGGGCGTCACCGTGCTCACCAGCGTGGACCCGGCCGAGCTGCCCGGGGGCGATCCCCAGGCCGCGGTGCGCTCCCTTGCCCTGCACGCCCGGGATTGGTATCTTGACGGCGTGGTCTGCTCCGGGCTGGAGGCCGCCGGAGTCAAGGCCGCATGCGGGCCGCTCCTGGCCTGCCTGACTCCGGGCATCCGCCCGGCCTCGGGTCCGGCCGCCGCCGACGACCAGCGCCGCGTGGTGACCCCGGCCGAGGCCGTGCGCGCCGGGGCGGACTACCTGGTGGTGGGGCGTCCCGTCACCGGGGCCGAGGACCCGGCCGCCGCCGCCCGGGCCATCCTGGACGAGATGCATCGCGCCTCCGAAGGAGACGACCGTGGCTGACACCCCGTCGCCCTACGGTCCCCAGCCGGGCGCCGCGCCGGGCCAGCCCCGCCAGCACGTGGAGGGCGTGGGCCAGGACAAGATCCGGGGCGTGTTCTCCACCCAGAACGTGTCCCGCGTGGGCACCGGCACCACCCAACGCCGCTCCATCCAGAAGACCTACTGGTTCGTGGAGGAGCAGGGCGAGGGCATGGTGGAGGTGCAGCCCCTGAACACCAACTACGTGCCCTCCGGGCCCAAGCGCACCGTGCCCAAGGACGAGTTCCTGGCCAAGTTCAGCCCGGAGCCCGAGTTCTACCTCTCCACCGTGTACCCGCGCATGCAGCAGCTGGACGAGACCATCGTGCGCGGCGAGCGCAACCGCGAGCGCGGGGCCACCTATTCCGCGGAGTTCGAGTTCCGCCAGGCCGCGTCCGTGGACGAGGAGAACGTCCGCGCCAACTTCGGCCTGGGGCTCACCTACCTGGACCGCGGCGAGCAGACCAAGGCCAACGACATCTTCGAGCGCCTGGTGAAGCTGGACGCCACCTTCGAGACCGAGCACAAGCACCTGTTCAACGATTTCGGCATGAACCTGCGCCGCAACAAGATGCTGGACCAGGCCCTGGAGTACTACCTGCGGGCCGAGGAGCTGGTGCAGAACGACGAGAACCTGTTCCACAACATCGCCCGGGTCTACTACGACATGGGCGACCTGGCCAAGACCGTAGAATACCTGAACAAGTGCCTCGCGCTCAACCCGAACATGCCCGAGGCCAACCGCTTCATGGACTACCTCAAGGAGCAGGGCCTGGTGCGCAACGGCCAGCCCGTGGCCCCGGAGAAGGCGGCCGCCGGGGGCAAACCCGCCGCCGGGGCCAAGGGCGGGGCCAAGGACGGGGCCAAGGACGCCGGGCCGCCGCTGAACGCCGACGACTACAAGATGAGCATCTGATGGCCCACGACGCCGCCCAGGAGTTCCTCTCCCAGATCCCCTCGGTCCGCAACGACCTGCCTTTTTCCCCGGCGCTGTTGCAGACCCTGTTCGCCCAGACCGGCATGGATTCGGTCAGCTCCATGGAGGAGGTGGCCGAGACCATCGCCCACGACCAGGGCCTCACCGCCCGCATCCTCACCCTGGCCAACTCCGCCTTCTACGGCCTGCAGTCCGAGGTGGCCAGCGTGCGGCGCGCCGCGGCCGTGCTCGGCATGCGCGAGATCCGCAACCTGGTGCTGGCCCTGGGGGTGCGCGGCCTGACCCGGCGGCGTCCCCTGCCCGCGTCCTTCGACCTGCCGGTCTACTGGCGCCACCAGGTGCGCGCCGCGGTCATGGCCCGGGAGGTGGCCCGCCGGGCCCGGCTGACCGGGGCCGACGACCTCTTCACCGCCGGGCTGCTCCACGACCTGGGCAAGCTCGTCACCGCCCTGTACCGGCCCGAGGCCTGGGAGGGCATCCGGGCCCTGGCCCGGGAGGAGGACCTGGCGGACGTGGTGGCCGAGGAGCATTACTGGGGCCTGGACCACGCCGTCATCGGCTCGCTGGTCCTCAAGAGCTGGGACTTCCCCCCCGCCCTGACGGAACCCCTCAACTGGCATCACTCCCCGGAGCTGGCCGGGGACTATCGCCCCCAGGCCACGGTGCTCTGCCTGGCCGACCTGCTCTCCCACGAGCAGGAGCCCGAGGCCGAGCCCGACCCCGCGGCCGAGGCGGGCCGCCACATGCGCGTCAAGAGCGCCTGCCGCGACCTGGGGCTGGACGCCGCCGTGCTCCGGGCCGAGCTGGACGAGGTGGCCAACGACGAGGCCGTGGGCCAGTTCGCGGCCGCGCTGGGGTAGGAGCATCCATGCCCAAACGATG